>JBHEOU010000136.1:0-5267 GCA_046260645.1 Bacteroidales bacterium
GGCAATAGGATATATCATTCCCTTTGTCGTATTGATAGCGGCATTCGTTGTCACAACGGTTGCCGGTGCCGGCGAGCTGGCATCGGCGCTGCTGTCGTTTGCAGCTTTAGGTCTTTACTACCTGACCATTTGGCTGCTTAGAGGTATAATTGGAGAAAAATTTGAATTCAAAATAAGGTCTGACAGATGAGTTCCACTGTTTTGTTGACGATCATAATGCTGAGTGCGCTGGGGCTGCTTGCCGCGGTGATACTCTATTTTGTGGCGCAGAAGTTCAAGGTTGTAGAAGACCCGCGCATCGACCTGGTGAATGAAGCCCTTCCCGGCGCCAACTGCGGCGGATGCGGATACACCGGTTGTCGCGCCTTTGCCGAGGCGCTCGTGAAATCGACCTCCTTTGAAGGACTGAACTGTCCTGTCGGAGGTTCTGATACCATGATCACAGTTGCCAACCTCCTTGGCCGCCAGCCATTGGCCGTGGAACCTAAGGTAGCGGTGGTGCGCTGCAACGGCACTCCCGATAACGCTGTCCGCACCTCTTTTTATGACGGAGCCATCAGCTGCCGTGTTGCCCACGCTCTCTACGGAGGAACCACAGGATGCCAGTACGGATGTCTCGGCTGCGGAGACTGTGTTGTGGCGTGTAAGTTCGATGCCATGTATATGGATCCGGTGACTGAGCTGCCGGTGGTAATCGATGACAAGTGTGTTGCATGCGGGGCCTGTGTTAAGGCCTGTCCGCGAAACATCAACGAGCTCCGCAAGCGCAACAAGAAAGAACGCAAGATATTTGTCTCATGCGTCAACAAGGACAAGGGCGGACCTGCCCGCAAGGCATGCAAGGTAGCGTGCATAGGGTGCGGTAAGTGCGTCAAGGTATGTCCCCATGATGCCATCACCATGGTTGACAACCTCGCCTTCATCGACTCGAACAAGTGCAAGCTCTGCCGAAAGTGTGCGCCTGAGTGTCCTACCGGAGCCATCCTCGAGATCGGTTTCCCGGTAAAGGAAGTGAAGCCTGCCGAGCCTGCTGAAGCTGAAACGAACTGACAAAAGCTTAAACGGACTGACAGAGGCTTGAAGGAACTGAAAGAGGCTTCAAGGAACTGAAAGAAGCAGCAATTAACTGACAATTGATTAAACCAGATAAATTTCCAAAAACGTGTTCAAGACATTCCCGAAAGGCGGCATCCATCCGCCTGAGAACAAGCTGACGGCCGACAAGCCTATAGTTGTCCTTCCGGTACCTCCCCAGGTGACTGATCCTGTCTCACAGCATATTGGCGCACCGGCAACACCTCTGGTGGAGAAGGGCACTATGGTGAAGGCCGGGCAGCTCATAGCGCAGGCAAAAGGATTTGTCTCCGCCAACATCCACTCCCCCGTCTCGGGTAAGGTTAGTAAGATTGACACCGTGGTTGACACAACGGGTTACAAGCAGACGGCGGTAGTCATTGATGTCGAAGGAGATGAATGGGTTGAGACCATTGACAGAAGCCCGGTGCTGGTGAAGGAGATCACCATGACCCGCGAGCAGATCATTGAGCGTTGTCAGCAAAGCGGACTGGTGGGATTAGGAGGCGCCACTTTCCCGACGCACATCAAGATGACCGTCCCGGCAGGCAAGAAGTGTGACCTTCTCATAATCAACGGCGTGGAGTGCGAGCCATACCTCACCTCAGACCACAGGCTTATGCTGGAGAAGGGTGCCGAGGTGCTCACGGGTGCTGCAATCATAATGAAAGCGCTGGGTGTTGAGACTGTTGTTGTAGGTATTGAAGCGAACAAGCCAGATGCCATCAGTCACCTGACGGAGCTGGCAAAAGAATTCAAAGGGATCACCATACAGCCTCTTAAGGTCAAGTACCCGCAGGGAGGTGAGAAGCAGCTGATCAAGGCATGCACCGGGCGCGAAGTTCCCTCGGGAGGCCTTCCGGTGGATGTGGGCGTTGTGGTTCAGAATGTGGGCACCGCCTTTGCGGTTTATGAGGCCGTTCAGAAGAACAAGCCTCTGATGGATAGAGTAGTGACAGTGACCGGCATATCGGTAAAGAATCCCGGTAATTTCCAGGTGCGGATAGGCACTCCGGTAACTGCTCTTATTGAGGCTGCCGGTGGTATGCCTGATGACACCGGCAAGGTTGTCAACGGCGGCCCGATGATGGGCAAGGCTCTGGCGATGACTGATGTCCCTGTCACCAAGGGCACCTCCGGCATACTTCTGTTCCCTTCCGCCATCTCGCGGCGCGCTGAGGTTCTTCCCTGCATCAGGTGTGGCAAGTGTACATCGGCATGTGCCATGGGGCTTGAGCCATGGCTGATCTCTGTGCTCTCAGAGAAGGCAATGTGGGAGAAGGCACAGCAGGAGAAGATTACTGACTGTATGGAATGCGGGGCATGTGCTTACACCTGCCCGTCGAAGTTGCCACTGCTTGACTACATCAGGCTGGGCAAATCGACGGTGATCCGCATGGCACGCGAACGAATTACGAAATAGCACAAAAGCGATATGAATAACATCCTTAATGTCTCTCCATCACCGCACCAGCAGAGTCCCGATACGACGCGCAGGCTGATGTATGGCGTGGTGATCGCCCTTGCCCCGGCGCTGGCAGCGTCAATCTGGTTCTTCGGGAAGGGGGCAATAATCGTGACCCTCACCTCGGTGCTCGCATGCGTCGCGGTTGAGTACCTGATACAGAAATATATCCTGAAGACCACACCATCAGTGACTGACGGTTCTGCGGTTGTCACCGGACTGCTTCTGGCATTCAACGTGCCATCGAACCTGCCTGTGCACATTATTGTTATCGGAGCAATTGTCTCAATCGGTGTGGCTAAGATGACCTTCGGCGGTCTGGGCAGCAACCCATTCAACCCTGCGCTGGTGGGGAGGGTGTTCCTGCTGATCTCGTTCCCCGTGCAGATGACGAGCTGGCCTGTACCGTCAGGATTTCAAACCGGCTATCTCGATGCCGTTACCGGAGCCACTCCTCTCGGCATAATGAGTGAAGGAGTGAAGGCCGGCGAGACAGTAGCGGCACTGATGGAAAAAATTCCTTCCCACATGCAGCTCTTCTACGGGTATATGGGAGGATCGATGGGTGAGATAGCAGCCCTGGCTCTGATCATAGGAGGAATCTATATGATTGTGAGGAAGATCATTACCTGGCACATCCCGGTATCAGTGCTTGTGACAGTGGCAGTCTTCACCGGGATCCTCTGGCTGGCTGATCCGACAAAATTTGCCGATCCCGGGTTCCATCTGCTGACAGGAGGCCTTATGCTCGGGGCAATATACATGGCGACAGATTACGCTACATCGCCAATGACCCATAAGGGGATGATCATTTACGGCATCGGCATAGGAGTTATCACGGTGCTGATACGAACCTGGGGTGCCTATCCCGAGGGTGTGGCGTTTTCCATACTGATAATGAACGCTTTTGTGCCATTGTTGAACATGTATATAAAACCGGCAAGGTTCGGGAAGGAGGTGAAACATGGCTAAGCTGCAATCATCGCTAAGAAATATGGTTCTCTCGCTGACGCTGATTTCAGTGGGAGCCTCAGCGGCTCTCGGTTTCGTCTACGAGATGACAAAGGGGCCAATAGAGATCTCAATGCTGAATAAGAAGCTTGATGCCATCAAGCAGGTGGTGCCGGAGTTCACTAATAATCCGAATGACGAGATGTTCATGCTCCCGACGGGTGAGGGTGATTCACTTGAGGTCTATCCTGCGAAGCAAGGGGAAGAGATAGTCGGGTATGCCATCAAGTCATATACCAATAACGGTTTCAGCGGTTACATCGGATTTATGGTTGGATTCACACCCGACGGGACCATTTACAACATCAATATCCTGGAGCACAAGGAGACGCCGGGACTTGGAACGAAGATGGTTCCTGACGGCACCCCTGAGAAGCCAGAGTTCAAGGATCAGTTCAAGGGGAAGAATCCGGCTGAGTTTCCCCTTAAGGTGAAGAAAGACGGCGGTCCGGTTGATGCTGTCACGGCAGCCACTATCAGCTCGAGAGCATACTGTGAAGGGGTTCAGAGAGCGTACAACACACTTGAAAAAGGAGGTCTGAAATGAACCAGGTACAGAATTTTACCAAGGGTTTTATAAAGGAGAATCCCATATTGGTGATGATCCTGGGCGCCTGTCCGGCGCTTGCCACCACCTCGTCGATGGTCAACGGTATCGGAATGGGTCTGGCCACCACGTTTGTGCTTCTTGGCTCAAACACGGTGGTCTCGATGATGAAGAATGTGATTCCCGACAAGGTGCGTATACCAGCCTTCATTGTGGTGATTGCGACGTTTGTCACGATTGTTGACCTGGTGATGAAGGCATATGTTCCGGCGCTTTATGATTCACTCGGGATATTCATTCCGCTTATTGTTGTCAACTGCATTGTCCTGGGTCGTGCCGAGGCGTTTGCCAGCAAGAACACTGTCTGGTCATCTGTTGTTGACGGTGCCGGGATGGGGCTTGGGTTCACAGCTGCGCTGGGAGTATTGGGTGCCATAAGGGAGATCCTTGGCGGGGGCGCCATTGGCGGGTTCAAGTTCATCTCAGGTGACGGAATACTGGTGTTCATTCTTGCCCCGGGTGCATTCATAGCCCTGGGATACCTGATTGCCATTGTTAAAAAGATCAATAAAGCATAAGGAGGAGAACCATGGAATATATACTTCTGATTATATCCGCAATACTGGTCAACAATATAGTGCTGGCGCAGTTTCTGGGCGTCTGTCCGTTTCTGGGAGTATCAAACAAGGTCAGCACCGCCATCGGAATGTCCGGCGCTGTGACCTTTGTCATGGTTCTCGCCACCATGGTGACCTATCTTATCTACACATATGTGTTGATCCCGCTGGGCATCGGCTTCATGCAGACCATTGCATATATACTTGTTATCGCCTCCCTGGTGCAGATGGTGGAGATCATCCTGAAGAAGATCAGTCAGCCCCTGTACCAGGCGTTGGGTATTTTCCTGCCGCTTATCACAACCAACTGTGCCGTGCTTGGCGTGGCCATTCTTGTCATCAAGAAGGACTACAACCTTGCAGAGGGTATTGTATATGGTGCTGCTACGGCCGTAGGTTTCGGGTTAGCGCTGGTGATCCTTGCAGGCATACGCGAGCAGCTGGAGCTGGCTAATGTACCCTCGGGGATGAAGGGAGCGCCGATAGCTCTTGTCACTGCAGGCATCCTGGCGCTTGCGTTCATGGGTTTTGCAGGACTGGTATAGGGTTAGGG
>JBHEOU010000137.1:0-5240 GCA_046260645.1 Bacteroidales bacterium
TCCTTATAGAGGTGGGTTCATAGCCTATAAATTCCATCATCTTATCACGGTGGATCTTAACCTGGTTCTCAAACCTGTCCCTTTTCATCAGGGAGGCGAGTGAATGAGAGTTGGTCTCGGCAAGAAACTCCACGCATCCTGTTTCGGCAAGCTCCCTGAACGACGCCAGCACCTCAGGAGCATAGAGCCTAAACTGGTCAATGACAACGCCCGTCAGTGAAAAGGTAACCCTGAATTTGCCCTTGTGCTTGCGGATCAGGTCAAGAAGCAGCCTGTTGGCAGGCAGATAGCAGTTTAACGCGATCTTGCGAAGGATAGACTCATTCATGAAATCATCATAGTAATAATGTTCATGGCCTATCTCAAAAAACCGGTAGCGTCTGAGCCTGAAGGGCTGATGAACCTGAAAATAAATGCAGATGGCCTTTTTCTGTGGTGTGCTCATATCTTTTAGCTTGTCTGTTTCAAAACCCCTGTGTAAATTTCCTTAACGTGACTGGCTGCCTTCTCCCATTTCAGCTTGTCAACCTCCTCCTTGCCATTCATGATGAACATCCTTGAGAGCGCCGGATAGGTGAGTATGCCGTAGATAGCATCTGCCATCGCTTCAATATCCCAGAAATCAACCTTGACGGCATGGGTGAGAAGTTCTGCCACCCCACTCTGTTTACTGATTATCACCGGCACGTTCGACTGCATCGCTTCCAGGGGCGATATGCCGAACGGTTCTGAGACTGACGGCATCACGTAGACGTCACTCATCCGAAGCATGGTGAAGACATCATTACCGCGCAGGAAACCGGTGAAGTGAAACCTGTCGGTTATCCTGAGGAAAGCTGCATGACGTATCATGCGCTCCATCATGTCACCTGAACCTGCCATCACAAACCTGACGTTGGGCATGCTCAACAGTACCATCCTTGCTGCCTCAACGAAGTATTCAGGTCCCTTCTGCAGGGTAATGCGGCCCAGGAAGGTAACAATCTTATCATCATATGTCCTTTCGGGGATATCCAGTTCCGAATGATGAAGCGGTTCAACCGCGTTATAGACTGTCTCCACCTTGTCGGGATCAATGTTATACCTGGTGATGACTATCTCGCGGGTCAGGTTGCTCACCGTAATGATCTTGTCGGCAGCATCCATCCCCTCCTTCTCCATGTTATAGACCACGGGATTGACGTTGCCACCGCTACGGTCAAAATCAGTGGCGTGAACATGTATGACGAGCGGTTTGCCCGAAACGGCCTTGGCGGCTATCCCGGCAGGATAGGCCAGCCAGTCGTGGGCGTGGATGATGTCGAATTCCAGCTCTGAAGCTATCACCTGTGCTACAACGGAGTACTTGTGTATCTCATCCATCAGTGAGGCACCGTAACTCCCGCTGAAATCAACCGTTCCCTGCTGGTTGGTCTCCACCAGAACGTCGGTCTCGGCTATCTCACCGCGGGTCATCTTCCAGAAATCATCCGGGTCAGTGTAGGGCACCAGCTTGGAGAAGACCTCAATCTTTTCCACAGGTTTAAGGAAGTAGTTGTACTTTACCTTCTTGAAGGCGACCGGGATGGTATTGGCGCCGATGAGTCTCACAATGCTTTGGTCTTCATCACCATAGGCTTTTGGGACAACAAAGGTCACCTCCACATCCTTCTGTGCTGCAAGACCCCGGGTAAGACCGTAACTGGCAGTACCCAGCCCCCCGGCAATATGAGGGGGGAACTCCCAACCAAACATCAGGACACGCATATCATTATATGTTTTCTTTGTAATTCTTCTCAAGCAGGGTGTAGATACGCAGCACCTCGGCCACGCTCCAGGCTTGTGATATCGCTCCCGCCGGCGTATGAGGGGGGTCGCCGTCATAGATCTCGGAGATGGTTGAAATGCCTGCTTCCGTAAGCGTCTCCTCAAACCCCATGATCAGTTTTCTCACCCTTGACACGCCGCCCTCGCCGTATACTCTCAGCCAGCCATCGCAGAACGGACCGACCAGCCACGGCCATACGGTGCCCTGGTGATAGGCCCTGTCGCGCTTTTCCTGGTCTCCGTAATAGATGCCGCTGTAACCCTCCTCCGAAGGCGACAGGGTGCGCAGGCCGCGCGGGGTGACAAGAATGCGGTTGGCAATATCAAGAATGCTCTTCATCTGATCTTTGTCGAGCATTGTATAGGGGAGTGAGGTGGCGATGACCATGTTGGGCCTGACCTGCATGTTCCGTGTCTCACTGTCATTGACATAGTCGGCCAGGTAGCCGAGCTCCTCATCCCAGAAGGTCTCAAGGAATGATTTACGGATCTGTTCCGGCAGGGATTCCCACTCATTGATGAAAGCCCTGTCACGTGCGCCGCGCGCACAGTCAAGTGCAAAGCGGACAGCATTGTACCAGAGGGCATTTATCTCCACGGCATAACCGCTGCGGGGAGTAACCGGGACACCGTGCACTACCGCATCCATCCATGTGAGTGCTTTGCCAGGAGCATCAGCATAAATAAGCCCGTTCTCCCTCATGTGAATTCCAAATGAGGTGCCCTGCCGGTAAGCATTGAGCACATCCTTCATGGCAGGCCCGTAGCGCTTCCATGCCTCCCTGGCCTCGAGACCGTAACTATATACTGCCTGGAAGAACCATAGCGGAGCATCCACGCTGTTAAACGCAGGATTATCATTGTCTCCCATGTTGGGGAAGAGGCCTCCCTTCATCCGTCGCACCTGGGTGTCAAGCACGGCGGCAAAGAGATCCTCCTTGGTGCGCGCCAGGGCCAGGCCGGGGAGTGAGATGAAGGTGTCACGTCCCCATGAGCCAAACCATGGGTAGCCGGCAATGATATTTGTGTCTTCGCCCCGCTTCTCTATGAACTGCTGGCCAGCATTGCGCAGACTGTTGCCAAAATCGCTGCGAGGTATCTTCGACTTCACCGTACGGGTGAACTTCGTCTTGAACCCGGCAGGCCTCTCTTCTTTTGTCGAAGCCGAGAAGACAATGACATCACCCTTTGCGGCATTGACCTCGAAGAAGCCCGGCACAAAAAGATCCTCTGAAAAATCATACCCCCGCTTCTGTTCCTCAGTATATTCAATACCCTGGTACCAGTCCGGACCAGGTACGAACTCGGCTTTGCCTGAAAGCTGCATGTTGAGCCACGGGAAACCGTCATACATCTTTATCCTGATCCCTGATGACACCGGCTCGACCCTGGTATTGGCCCACATGTTGGCATGGGTCAGCTGGTGAATGCTCCTGAAAGCCAGGAAAGGCCTGAACTGAAGTTTGATTGGCTCATCTGCGTCAAGGATGGTGAACCTGATCATAAGCTGCTCCTCATAATGAACCAGTATTCTCTCCTGCCTGAGAAAGGCGTTGCCCACCCTGTATGTCATGCCCGGAATATCCTGGACATCAAAGTCCTCAACGTACTTGTGCCCCTTTGGGCTGTAGTAATCGCCGTGATATTTCCGGATTCCGGTATTGAAACTCTGGCCGTTGCTTACGACAATGGTATCAAGACTCGAAAGGAGCACGTGCCTTTCACCGCCCAGCTCATCCACCGGACAAACCAGCCATCCATGATACTTTCGGGTATTACATCCCACAATGGTAGTTGATGAGTAGCTGCCAGCCCTGTTGGTACGCAAAATCTCACGGCTCAATGAATACTCAAGATTAACTACATGAGCCTTATCAAACTTAATGTATCCCATAGTTCAAGGAGTTCGGTTTAATTGCTAAAGAAGAAATCAGAAAATAAAGACTATTAATTTAATAACAAATAAAATAAAGTACAAAAATAAGCAAAAAAATCAAGTTTATTATCAGCCGCGAGTAAGCACATGCATCTGCGAAGGCTCTGAAAAATAGATATCTTTGCAGTTCAGTAAGAGAACCCGTCAGCGTTTAAAAAGTTCTCCGGACATGCAAGATTTAATGACATTAATAGTAAGTAAAATGTTTTATATAGTATCTGATCTCAATAAGGGTATGATGGCCCTTCTGCTGTTTGTTTCCATAGCCTTGCTGACCGGATGCAATGACAACGGTTTCTCTGTCAGAGGCACGATTGAGGGTGCCGGACCGGGCGAGTACCTGCTGCTCAGGGAGGTCAAGCCCGGGTTACTCGTGCCGGTAGATTCGATGATGCCTGACGACGATGGGAAATTTAGCTTCAGGTCGGCAACAGAGTGGCCGGCATTCTATATGCTAAGTATGGAGAGCGATGATTTTCTGACCCTCCTTATCACTCCGGGTGACAAGATAGAGGTAAAGGCAAATAGAAACGCACTGGCGACTCCGGAAGCAGTGACAGGGTCGGAAGGAACCTCCGTCATACTCGGTTTTCGTGAGAAACACCAGGAGGTGATAAACGAGCTGCAGCGGCTGACGGATGTATATGACGACAGCCTCATGAGCCCGCAACTGCCACTGCTGATGGACAGCCTCGACAGGAGAGCCGCCGATATCGTCGACGACTTCCGGGAGATAGCACTCAGGCTCCTTGACGATAACGATTCCTCAATGGTGTCAGTATATCTGCTGAACCAGCATGTTGTGCCCGGACTGCAGCTTTTTGATCCTGCAAAAGAACCCGGGATATTCTTCAGGGTTGATTCGGTTCTTTACGCCCTCTGGCCAGAATCGGAGCTTGTCCTTGACCTGCATACCTTCGTGGCAGGATTGAGAAATTCAGTCTCCGTGAATACCGGCATCCCTTCCGGCACCCGGCCTGCCGTGGGAAGCTTGCTGCCGGATATCGCGCTCCCGGGTCCCGACGGCGACACACTGGCACTCTCCTCAATGCGTGGTAAAGTGGTTCTCGTCGATTTCTGGGCTGCATGGTGCCCCCCCTGCCGGGAGGAAAACCCCAACCTGGTAAAGATGTACGACATGTATCACTGGCTCGGATTCGACATATACCAGGTCTCCCTCGATCTCAGGAAGGAAGAGTGGACGGAGGCGATAAGAAAAGACAGGCTGGGAAGATGGAAGCATGTCAGCGACCTGAAATACCGCGATTCGGAGGTGGTGAAGCGTTTCGGACTGACCGAAATACCTGCAAGCTTTCTCATCGACCGCGAGGGGAGGGTGCTGGCAGTCAACCTCCGGGGTGATGACCTGCGTAAAAAACTGGACGAACTGCTGGGCGGTCAGTAGCCAATCCCTATTTTTGCTTTATTTGTATCAGAAATCTGTAACCAGAATGAAGAGGTACCCATTGATCTTTATAGCAGCAGCAATAATTGCAGG
>JBHEOU010000138.1:0-496 GCA_046260645.1 Bacteroidales bacterium
CTGCAAGCGGCTTCAGGTACCAATCAGCCGGGGCAGCGCTATCTGTGATTATCAATTGGGCAACAATAGCCCCGGCTATTCCCAGAAAGCCTGCAACTATGCCCGATAAACCGCTGAGCGACAGGAATCTTGACGACTCCTCCATTATTTTCCTGATGACCTGGATGTCTTCAAGATGCTGATCTGACTGGTTCATGATTCTATTTTGTAGTACTTTGTGGTGCAAAGTAAATTAATAATATAATAACCGGCAAATTTTTTACTGTTTTTTTTTGACCTGGCCAACCGGAGGCATTCACCCGTGATTATTTCCCCTTCACCGGTTTCGGTGCGAACCGGGTTAATAACAGTTGCCCGCCCTGTGCAGCCGCTTGCGCCTGCCCCTCCTCCCGGTACTGGTTGGCAGCTTGCGCCTGCCATTCCTCCCGGTACTGGTTGGCAGCTTGCCCCTGCCCGGTCGCTGAGGCCGACCCCGCCCGGCCGCTCCCACCTGCCC
>JBHEOU010000138.1:506-5217 GCA_046260645.1 Bacteroidales bacterium
TAGACCACCCCGTCAACCGGGTATTCGCCAATCTTTATCGATTCTGCGGAGGTCGACATTGCTCCCACAACACCCAGCCCGCCATTTACATTGGAATAGACCAGGACAGGCTCCGCGAGGAAGTTATCCCTGGTCTGAATGTGCGCTGAGTACGACTGCAGGTAAAGGTGGAGATCCCGGCTAATGGAGTGGAGGCTGAAAAAGGCATGATCAAACTCGTAATATTCAATGTCCGGGTATCTGTATCCATACTGCAGTGTGAGGCTGTACTCTTTACCGGATATCAGCTCGTCGGTGAACAGATAATAGGTGTTCTGCAGGTACATTCCGAAAATATCATCCTCCTGCTTTGGGGCTATAAGTGGCTCGTTATATGCCCCGTAACTGATGTCGGTTTCCGTTACAACTACCGGCATCAGCGGTGAGATGGGTTCTTCCTTATCACCGGTATAGATACCGCTGACTGCCCTGGCGGAGAGCCTGTAAAAGTTCTTAGTGCCGGCCGGATCGCGGAACCTTAGCTTCACGATAATCTGCCTCTCACCCCATTCGTTTAGCACCGTACTCGTATCAATGCCGGTGATTGTCACGGGATCAGGCAGTCTCGCTTCTCCCGAGGCTTTCGCCATCCCGGAAACCTCTGCCTCAATACGGTATGTGCTCCCGTGAACAGTCCTGGTCTCCTGTGACACATATTTTGAGTAAGGGTTGGCAGGATAATAATCAGGCTCCGGCTCAGCAGGAACATAGGTAAGCGTTTCCATGAACTCCCCGTCACGGTAGAGGCGTACCACGGCATCGGTGATCTGCCCCGGTTCATACCTCTCTTCGAAGACCGCATGGCTCTCTGCCAGTGAGACGATGATCAGGCTGTCAGGCTGCAGGATTGTGTAGATCACTGTCTTCGGCTCAGCCTCCGAACCTTTGAATTCTATCACGCTCTCGCATGAGATGGATGAGAGTAACAAACCCACCAGAGCCGGAACAAAAATTATCAGTTTCTTCATCTCTGCGGCTGTCAGAATTTAAATGAGTATGAAACCGAAGGGATTATCGGGAAAATGCTCACCTTCTTCAGTACCGGCTTGGTGTAGTAGAGCATTTCGCCGGGATTGTCCGGATCGGGTTCCGAATAGTACTCCGAGCTCCAGTAAATGAAGAACGGGTTCTGGCGCGAGTAGGCATTGTAGACTGAGAAGCTCCATGTACGCACCCCTCTCTTCTTCTGCTTATGCAGGTTCACTCCCAGGTCAAGCCTGTGATATGAAGGTGTACGGTAGTTGTTGCGGCCGGGATACTCGGTTATGCTTGAATAATAGTAATCACCGCTCATGAAATCCTCAGGCGGATATTCATTGATACCCAGCGTGGCAGCATTGCCTGTACCGAAGACCCACACAAGCCCTGCATCAACCTTTTCACTGAAGGTATGTGTCAGGGCCACGCTGATGTCATGCCTCCGGTCATATTTGGCCGGAAAGACATTCCCGAAGTTAAGGTTCTCAAACTGACGCTCGGTCCACGACAGGGTATACCCTATCCATCCTGTAAGCTTGCCGTAGTTCTTCTCAATCATGAACTCCGAGCCATAAGCCCATCCCCTGCCCTTCTCCACCTTCGCCTCCCATCCTGCCCCGGTGCCGCCGAAGAAGGCTCCCTCCTTGTATTCAATGAGGTTGTCCATGGTCTTGTAAAAAGCCTCTATGGTCATCTCCAGCTGTCCTGGCAGCCTGAAGCTGCTGCCGATGGCCACCTGGTGAGATATGGGTGGCTCAAACCTGCGTGTAACCGGCAGCCACAGGTCGGTGGGCAGGCTGATGGCCGAGGTGGTGAGCAGATGCACAAACTGGGCCATCTTGCTGTAGGAGACCTTGAAAGAGAGATCGTCCGTAGCAAGGTAACGAATAGAGACCCGCGGCTGGAAAACGAAATAGCTTGTGTCCTGCACGTTGAAGAGCGACAGCCGTATGCCGGCATTCATCTTTATGCGGGGGGTGATGTCAAAGTTGTCTTCAGCGTAGGCAATGAACTCGCTGGCCCTGATCTTAACATCGCCAAAGGTAGTGTCAATGCCCACATCGTCATACATCGGATCATACCTGAAGGTGGTCACGCCAGGCTTGAAATTGTGCCAGGTGTATCCTGCCCCGAACTTTACCGAGTGGCTTGTGGAGGGATAATAATCAAAGTCGATCTTCGCTCCCACCTCCTCGATACCGGAGAAGTACCTGAAGTAATCAACCTCCTTCGCTCTGGTAGTGAGATTTTCCGAGGATGATTCAATGGTTACGTCGAAGTCGTACTTGCTGTATGTCAGCGTTGTGTTGCTGAAGAGCTTGTTGGTGAGAAGATAGTTCCACCTGAGTGAGGTGATGATGTTTCCCCATCCCAGCCCGTAGCTGTCCTTGAATTCATACCTGTCATTGTTCTCATCATAGTAGTCGGGCTTGCTCCTGTTCCTGGTGAAGGCCCTGTCACGGCCGAGGTAGGAACTGAGGTAAAGGCGGCTTCTGTCAGAGAACCTGTGGTTGATCTTGGCATTGAGATCGTAGAAATAATAGCCGCCCGTGGTCCGCGAGTTTTTGTCGTCATTCAGCGCCAGGATGAGTGGCCGGGCCAACACGTCATAGTAGGTGCGGCGTGCCGAGATGATGTATGATGTCCTGTCCTTGATGATGGGGCCCTCGAGCGAAAGCTTTGATGATATCAGTCCTATGGCGAAGTTGCCGTGAAACTCCTTCTCATTTCCCTCCTTCATGCGTATGTCCACCACTGATGAGAGGCGCTCGCCGTACCTCGCAGGGAAGCCTCCCTTGTAGAGCTGTACCGATTTTACGGCGTCAGGATTGAACACTGACATGAAGCCGAAGAGATGGCTGGCGTTGTACACCGGCACGCCATCAAGCAGGAAGAGGTTCTGGTCAGGACCTCCTCCTCTGACGTAAATTCCTGTCGAGCCTTCGGTGCCCGACTGCACGCCCGGGAGCAGCTGTATCACCTTGAGCACGTCAGCCTCGCCGAATATGACCGGCAGCTTCAGGAACTTTTCGACCGGTATGTCTATCATGCTCATCTGTGCGCTCTCTATCTTCGACTGACGGCCGGAGGCGGTGACGGTGACGGCGCTTATCTCGCTTGATGACATCACGAGGCTGAAGTTCATCACTGTGTCTTGCGTGAGGTTTACCTCCACCGTTATGGGGTCATAACCCAGGTATGAGACAATGATTACCGATACCCCGCGCTGGAGAGGGAGGCTGTAAAAGCCGTAGTTGTTTGTGGTTGTACCGGCAAAGGATGCCTTTTCATAGACGGTGGCGTCTATCATGCGCTCACCGCTGCTGGCATCGGTGACGAAACCGCTGACAGTTACCTTCTGGGCTGTTGCGGGTATGGCAACTGCAAGAAGTATGAGACAAAGAGAGAGGGGGGTGCGCATAAGTGTCAGACTCCCGTGGCCTCCTTCAGGAATTTTCGGATGGCGCGTTTCTCATCGAACTCCAGCATGCCTGTCGGCAGCCGGATGATCCTGCCGGTTCTCAGCACAATCCGTACAAAGTTCTCATCTGCACGGATCTCCTGGATATCTTCTATGCTCACCGTCACTCTTGCAGGACGGTTGTACCACCTGACCGTCAGCTTCCCTCCCTCGACCGTCAACCTGTTCACCAGTGTCCCGAAGTTAAGGCTTATGAATGCTCCGGCCAGCAGGAGCAGGGCCAGCACCTGGATCCAGAAGCCCCAAGTTGATGTGTCGCCGGTAATGATAATGATGATAAGCATCACCAGTATGACAACGCCAAGCGTCCGGTAGATCTTTTCGTAGGTGGTATTTCGGAGTACGAGTTGTTTCATGACACGGACTTTATCACCGTAAAGATAATACATTGTGCCAGTAGTTGCCGCGGGGGTTGGCTTGCCTGGGCGCGCAGGTCAGAAGCCGGTGTTTTCCTTCAGGAATTTACGGACTGCCTTCCGCTTGTCAGGATCCATCAGTCTGAACGGCAGGCGGATGCTTTTGCCGCTTTTCAGCACTATGCGGATGCAGCGTTTATCCTCTGTTATTGAGGTGATCTCATGAATGGCCACATGCTTTTTAAAGAGCCTGGTGTTCCAGCGGATGGTCAGGACGCCTGCATCGGAGGTCAGCCTGATGATCAGGGTGCCGAAGTGAAGTGTGAAGAAGGAGAGTGCCACCACGACGAACACCGCGGCAAGGAGCCAGAACATCCAGCTTCTCGGGCTATGGGTGAAGAGCTGCAGTCCCACTGACAGCAGCAGAAGTCCTCCCAGGAACCGGAACACGAATTCCGATGCCTTATCTCGCACCACGAGCTGGTTCATCTGATAGTGTTTTGTTTCACCGTTAAAGGTATAAAACAATTATGCTTGTGCAAAAGATGCTTGTGCCGTGGCGCTTGGTTGCTGTGATGCTTTTGCAGGCTTGTGCCGTGGCGCCCGCATAAGGATGGAGCAGCCTCCCCGGGAGGTTTCATTCCGAGTCATTGGCCGGTTACATCCTTCTCCTCCTCCCGGGAGCCGGTGACTCTGAGCATGATCCATACAGCCAGGTAGATTATCAGGATTACCGTGAAGATGGCTGCCATCCCCATTCCCATCAGCTTAAATGAGCTTATAAGATCTGTGTTCATATCTGTTCCTCCTATATTAATCCGGCCATCAGTCCTATTATTACGCCCCCGGCTATCAC
>JBHEOU010000139.1:0-5168 GCA_046260645.1 Bacteroidales bacterium
GTGATCTCCTTCAGGGCCTCACCCAGCTCTTCCATCACCTTATGATACCCCTCTGCCTGGTCGGCAGGAACGAACGGATGTATGTTTCCGAACTCCGGCCAGCTCATGGCAAACATCGAGGCAGCCGGGTTGAGTTTCATGGTGCATGACCCCAGGGGTATCATACCGTTTGCCAGTGAGAAGTCCTTGCGCTCCAGCATCTTTATGTAACGCATCATGTCAGTCTCACTGTGATAGCTGTTAAAGGTGCGCTCCTGCAGGAAAGGCGATGTACGCTTGAATTTATCGTCGACACAGAAACAGTCACACAGTTCTGTCACCTCCTCCGCCTTTTTGCCTGCCGCCTCGGCGAACACGGCAACGATGTCATTGATATCCCTGAGAGTGGTGAGCTCATCAGTGCTTATGACAGCGCAGTTGGCGCACGGATACCATAGGTTGATACCCTTGCTCAGTGCAATCTTCTGTATCATATCAGCAGTGACTCCGGTGACAGCCTGCACACGTACCGTATCAAAGAACTGCTCATGCCTGATGGTGTAGCCCAGTCCCTTCAGCGCTTTTGACAGGGTGCATGCCGCTGAGAAGATACTCATGGCAATGCGCCTGATTCCCTCCTGGCCGTGATACTGGGCATACATGCCTGACATGGTAGCAAGGAGTGCTTGTGCCGTGCAGATATTTGACGTAGCCCGCTCGCGCTTGATGTGCTGCTCGCGTGTCTGAAGCGCCATGCGCAGCGCCTGGTTGCCGTGGACATCTACCGACACTCCTATAATTCTTCCCGGCATGTTGCGCTTCAGCTCATCCCTTGTGGCGAAGAAGCCGGCATGCGGACCGCCGTAGCTCATCGGCAGGCCGAAGCGCTGGTTCGATCCATAGACGATGTCAGCACCCCACTCACCCGGAGGTGTCAGCAGGGCGAGGCTCATCAGGTCTGCCCCAACGGCGACAAGGGCGCCGGCGCCATGTACCTTCTCAACCAGCTCACGGTAGTCACGTATCTCACCGTTGGAGGAGGGATATTGAACAAGCACACCGAAAAGGAGGTTGTCAGGCTCAATCTGCGTATAGTCAACAAACTGTATATCAATATCAAGCGGAGCAGCACGCGTAATGAGCACGTCACGCGTCTGACTGAAGACCGAGTTGTCAACAAGGAAGAGGTTTGCACCTGCCTTGACCTTGTCACGCGAACGGGCATTGTAAATCATGATCATCGCCTCTGCAGCTGCAGTCGCTTCATCAAGGAGAGAGGCATTGGCGATATCCATGGCGGTGAGGCCGGACACCATGGTCTGGAAGTTCAGGAGCGCCTCCAGCCTCCCCTGCGAGATCTCAGCCTGGTATGGGGTGTACGAAGTATACCATGCCGGGTTCTCAAGCACATTGCGTATGATCACCGGTGGCACTGCCACCCCGTAATAACCCTGCCCGATGAACGAGCGGTAGAGCTTATTGCGCTTGCCCAGCTCCCTGATATGGGCGAGATACTCTTGTTCACTCATTGCCGGCGGCAGGTCCAGAGGCCTGTCAAGCCTGATTGATGCCGGAACGGACTGGTCTATCAGCTGATCCGTGGAATCAACGCCAATGGTCTTGCACATCTCAACGGCATCGCTGTCACGCGGTCCGATGTGACGGTTAACAAAATGATCATATGTCATATTGAGGTGAGTTTGTTTTTGTTTCAGAGGAATGAAGCGAAATTAGCATAAAGGGAGTAACAAAAAAAAGCATATTAATCATGATTCATCATAATAGAATTAAATTAATGCATGATGTGAAATCCATGTTTTGATTTTATTGCTGTTGTGGTTGCGTTTGGGTGCCATGGGTGTTTCACACGAAAAAAGGGTTGCTCTTCATCTCTTCCCTGATTGTTGTCTCAGGGCCATGACCCGGATAGACTACCGTATCAGGAGGGAGAGTGAACAGCCTGCTGCGGATGTTCGTCATCAGCTGTTCATGGTCGCCGCCAGGCAGATCAGATCGCCCTATGCTTCCTGCAAACAGGGCATCACCGGTAAAGATGACGCCATCCTTTTCAGAGTAAAAAGCTATTCCGCCCGGTGAATGACCCGCGACAGCTATGACCTCCAGACTAACTCCTGCCGCGGTCACCACTTCGCCGTCTGACAGATAGCCTGCCGGCGCAGGCGGTTCCTCCATATCAAGGCCGAACATCAGGGCGTGCTGTGTGGCACTTGAATGATTATGGCTGTCACCTTCATGGAACCATGACCGCAGACTAAATCTTTCAAGCATGAACCCATTGCCGAATATGTGGTCAAGGTGGCAGTGAGTGTTCAGCAGCAGCACAGGCTTAAGCGCCCTGGCTGTGAATAACTCCTCCAATCTTCTTTCTTCGACCCGTCCGTAACATCCGCAGTCTATTACTATGCAGCCGCCTTCATCACCTTCAACAATATATGTGTTGACCTGGATGGGCGAGAATACCTCCTTATATATCTTCATAATCTCACTCTCTTTCGTTTCCGTTGGAAATGCCTTTAAGCATGGGGACAAACACAAAATTACCGTGGGAGGTGATCTCCCAATCTTCCTCCCCCCGGCGGATGTAAAGCGTCATCACCTGGGAATCACGGTCGCCGCGCGGTACCACCAGCCTTCCTCCCGTACGAAGCTGCCTGAGCAGCTTGTCGGGCACCTCTGCCGTGGCAGCTGTGATGATGATGCCGTCATATGGTCCGTATTGCGGCTGGCCCTCATAACCGTCACCGAGGAAAAAGTGAATCCGGTACCCGAAGGAATTAAGCATCACCTGTGCCTTCCGGTGCAGCTCCCTCTGACGCTCGATGGTGAATACCTTCACCCCCATCTCGGCCAGTATTGCTGCCTGGTACCCTGAGCCGGTGCCTATCTCAAGCACTTTATCTCTCTTCCCCACTTTCAGCAGCATGGACTGGATGGCAACCGTGTAGGGCTGAGAGATAGTCTGCCCGGCAGCAATGGGAAAAGCCTTGTCCTGGTATGCATGCTTCAGGAACGCATCATCCATAAACAGGTGACGCGGCACACGCCCCATGGCCTCAAGCACCCTCTCATCACTGATGCCCTTGCTTCGCAGCTCCTCTATAAGCCTCTTCCTCTTACCTTTAGCCTCGAACGACTCTTCAATCATTACCGCATGATTTTTGTCTAAAAATAACAGATATCTTTGCATATCGCCTGCTATCACTGATGAAAAAATTTGCCCGCACAATCAGACTGTCCTATATTTTAGCCGATTTTGCAGGCTCAGCGGTGGCATGGGGGCTCTTCTACCTGTTTCGCAAGTACTTTATTGAGACACGTTTATACGGTGAATACTTCCGGATGGAACTGGGTAACAAGTTCTGGTTCGGGATATTTCTCATTCCGCTCTTTTTTCTTTTTATGTTTGCCATGGCCGGGTTCTATTCCGATCCGCTGCGGCGCTCGCGCCTGCTTGAATTCGGCAAGTCACTGGTGATAACCCTTACCTCGGTTATCATTCTCTTTTTTGTGCTTATCCTTGATGATGCCGTAGGGCATTACTCTACCTATTACAGGTCATTCAGCGTCTTGTTCCTCCTTGTGTTCCTGCTCACATGGATACCACGTTTTATAATCACCTCACGGGTCTCCGGTAAAATTCACCGGCGCGAAGCCGGGTTCCGGACACTGATAATCGGCAGTAACGGGAAGGCGGAGAAGCTTATCGGCGAGATTATGAATGAAAGGATCCCGGCAGGGAATCTCCTGACAGGCTATATAAGCGTTGACGGCCCTGGCGGGTCTCAGTTGGCCGGAGAGGTGCCATACCTGGGGACGGCCGGAACTCGTCTGGCAGGAAAGGTGCCAAACCTGGGAACTGCCGGGGATATTGTTAATGTCATTGAAGCTCATGAGATAGACGAAGTCATTCTGGCCCTGGAGGAGAGTGAGTATCATGTGGTGGAGACCATCGTAAATACAATATGCTTCCGTGACGTGCTGGTCAAGGCAGTGCCGTCAATGCGGCATGTCATCACCGGACATGTTGAGGCAGGTCCCATCTATGCCACTCCCCTTCTGAGGGTTTCCTACAGGGAGATGCCACACTGGCAGCAGATGATCAAGCAGACGCTTGACTATTCTCTCTCAGCTGCCAGCCTGGTTATACTCTCCCCCCTGATGGCGATGCTGGCCCTGCTCATAAGGTTCTCGGGCACAGGCCCGGTGATCTTCAGGCAGGAGCGTATCGGCCGCTACGGCAAACCCTTCATGATATACAAATTCAGATCAATGGAAGACGATGCTGAGGCCGGAGGCCCACAGCTGGCGGTGGAGGGCGATGCCCGCATTACCCCGCTGGGAAGATTTATGAGGAAGCACAGGTTTGACGAGATACCCAACTTCATTAATGTGCTGAGGGGGGAGATGACTCTGGTGGGGCCCAGACCGGAAAGGCTCCATTACATCGAAAAAATAAAGCAGAGGGCACCTTACTACAACAGGATCCTGGCTGTCAAGCCAGGCATCACATGCTGGGGACAGGTGAAGCTTGGCTATGCCTCAGACCTCGACAAAATGCTTGAAAGGCTTGACTATGATCTGCTCTACCTTGAGAATGTCTCCCTCTTCCTCGATCTCAAAATCATATATTATACCCTTGGCACCATCATCAGGGGCAAAGGACTTTAACCCCGGAGGATATTGCTTCATCGTCTGATAACCTCAAAATCAGCAGATTGCATTACCTTCTCTCCTTCTTTGCTGACTCCGTTAAGAAGAAGGTATTCAGTCTGTTATATCTATCCCTTATTTCTGAGCTCACTATTCCCCGGAGATTCAGTGCATTATTGAAAATCAAAAACAAACATGCAAATTACTATATTTTTTAATGTTCAGCCTGACATAACCTGCAAAATTACAAAAGAGGCTGCCTGCGAACAGACAGCCTCCTTTCAGTAAGGTCATCAAAAATACGACCCGATAATAGTGGTGATCAGTCTATATCCCAGAAGACCGGCGTTGATATGAGGTCTCCTCCGATAGCTGAAGCGGCAGCCGTATAGCTTGCCTTGTTCAGTGTCTGTTCACTTACCGGGTAGGGGAATCTGATCGGGATCTCGTCATAGGTGGTGACGAGCGACGGAATGTTGAAGACAGGATAATCCATACGTCTCCACATTGTATATCCC
>JBHEOU010000014.1:0-1304 GCA_046260645.1 Bacteroidales bacterium
GCAGGTCTGTGTTCCTGACAGGGTCAGAATAATATTTTTCAATATTGATTATCACACCAGCCGCCTCCTGTCTGACGTGCTCACCGAAGCGGTTGCCCGAGGCAATGAGCCTGAGAGCCGGAATCAGCGCCGGATCAAACATTTTTCCGGCGGCAGCTACAACTTCGGTGGCGTAAACTTCATCTGCATGGTTACTAAGATAGTCAAGCCTTCCGCTTGCAAGATCAAGGTAATGATCGGCACACAAGAGGGTGTTTCTGAACCCCTTCACCGGCACTATGGGTTCATCATCACTCTCTTCATCAATGTCCGGCTGAAACCTCACTGACAATTTTGCGGACAGGGCATTCCTGAAGTCAACCGATAGTATTATGCCCAGTATAATCATTCCCAGTGCATACAGGGGAATCAGCAGCACCAGCCCCGGGAGCCGGAACCCGGTGTACCATCTGATGAGGATAATAACGAAAAATATGGCAGCAAGGGCTGTGATGGTTTTGGCCGTCAGCCTCCCGGTCCTCTCCCGGCGTCCGCACCGTTCCTCGAGAAGGTGTAGTACGACAGCCATTGAAGGAAGGGTGACGATAAGCATGAAGGCAAGGAAGAAAACGGCAGCAAGTGATGTGAACAGGGCTGAGAGCAGGTTCAACGACTCTTTTCCACTGATATCATAATAGATATAGATGAGTGCAGCCGGGGCAGATAATATAAGAAGGGTGAAGGGTGCCATGAGCAGCTTGCCCTGCATCCTCAGATTCCTTATAAGGGGCAGGTAATAACGATTTCTCATTAACAATCCCAGCCCTGTTCCGGTAATTACCAGGATAAGACTATAGATAAATGGTGTGGACCTGAACAGGGAGTGTTCGGTAATGACCTCCAGGATGGTGACTGCCGTTACCACCACCAGTGCCAGGGCTGACCAGAAGACCCACAAACAACCGGTTTTCATTGCCCGAAAGGTTTTGACATATCCCGGAATAGAAACAGACTCACTTATACAATATAAGATAAATATTCAAACCCTACAAATATGCTCCCCTGGATCTTACCAGGCCGGCTATTACTGATGACATCTCCTCCACCGTATCGTTCATGCCGTCGACAGTTGCGTCAGCCTGTTCGTACCATTGGATCCTGCATTCGAGCAGTTCCTGTACCCTTTCAGTCATGCCTGTCGCGTCGGCCTCCTGCAGCAGCGGTCGTTTCGTTCTTGATTTCAGCAGTCGTGATGCAAGTGCTTCGACCGGCAGTTTCAGATATATTATCACGCCTGTTGATTTCATTATTTCCATGTTTTCAGC
>JBHEOU010000014.1:1314-9090 GCA_046260645.1 Bacteroidales bacterium
GCAATTACTGTCTTTGACCGTTCTGATACTGTTCTCAGCGCCCGGGTTTCAGCCTTCCTGAAATAGGCCTCTCCTTTATGCTCGAAGAGTTCCGGCACGGAGGCCCCCTCCTGCTCTACAACAACCTTGTCAGTATCCGCAAATTGCCATCGCAGGGAAGATGCGATCTTCCTTCCGGTGGAGCTCTTGCCACTACCCATGAAGCCTATCAGGTAAATATTCACGATGAGCTATAGATCTAATTTCATCTGGGCGGGGTCATCCGGCAGCGGACCCTGCGGAGCAGGCCCGGGCTCCTCTTCTTCCTCTTCAAAGGGTGGAGGAGGAGCTGCTTCACTCTTCACCACCGGTTCAAGTTCCCGTATATCAGTTACGCTGAAATTTGAGAGCCTTTTGCCTTTAGCACGGAAGCTTTTGACACCGATAAACTCTGCAACCTCAATGATCTCCTGCCTGCGTCCTTCATTCTTCCCTCCGAAGCTGATCTCGAGACGCGGGTATTCGACCTCCGTAAGGCTGATGAGTTTTGATCCCTCGCTGTCAGATATTAAGCACTGGAGCCTCTCTGACTCCTCAAAGACGAAGCGCTTGACGTAGTAGAAGCCCTGCTCCTGGTCCCAGTAAACGACAGAAAATATTTTTGTCTCCCTGTATTTCTCAAGGAGGAGGAGGTCATCCTCAAAGTGAAGTGAGAGATCGGTGCCGGAGGTACGAAACCAACCTCCCCTGGTGATGACAAGCAGCATGTCTTCAGAAGCGAATTCACCGAGGAATCTGCCCCTGCCGTCGACATTCAGCCTCATTACTGCCTCATCAAACCACAGCTTGCGTCCTCCCAGCGTTGAGAGGCCTTTCTCCTTCAGGGTTATCTTATGTATCGCATTCTTTGTCAGGATATTACCCATTGATGCCCGACCCTTGATGGCAAGTTCGCCGAAGTCAAAGTCAAAGGTGAGCTTCTTCAGCCTGGCGCGGGGCTTATGGTATACCCTGATTACCTCTGCCTCACCGTTAGGATTGGCACTGAGGTACAGGATACGTGTTCCGGTGGTACCGCGCCCCAGGCTGTATTCCTTGTCGCGGGTCAGTCCCGTAAGTGCACATCGTTTGACGTAGCACGACCCCTCACGTCCATCCAGGTAAACTATATTGTAAATAGTCCTGGCGTCATTCCTGAGGAAGACCTGAACATGGACCACATCTTTTCCCACAAAGAGTTTCTCGGTGACTCTGGTGATGAGATAGGTTCCGTCTTTTCTTATAACGATGATGTCATCGAGGTCAGAACAATCACAGATGTATTCATCCTTTTTGAGTCCCGTGCCGATAAATCCCTCCTGGCGGTTGACATACAGCTTCGCGTTGACCGCAACAACTTTAGAGGCCTCTATGGTTTCGAAGCTTCTTATCTCAGTGCGCCGCTCGATATTCTTTCCGTATTTTTTCTTTATCTGCCGGTAATAGTTGATGGTATAGGGGATTATATTGCCAAGATGATTGATCACCTCCTCCAGTTCACCCTCTATGTTTTTGATATGCTCGTCTGCGCGTGAGGAATCATACTTTGATATACGTTTGATCTTTATCTCCGTAAGCCTGATAATGTCATCACGTGTTATATCTCTTTTGAAGAGCTTCTTATAGGGCTTGAGGCCTATGTCAATGGCAGTGATCACTGCCTCCCAGGTCTCACTCTCCTCAATATCACGATAGATTCTCTTTTCGATAAATATCTTCTCGAGTGAGGAGAAGTGCCACTCCTCTTCAAGCTCCGCCTTTCGTATCTCCAGCTCGCGTGTGAGGAGCTTCACGGTCAGGTCAACTGAGTGCCTGAGAATATCGCTGACACCTACAAACGCAGGCTTGTTCTCATCGGTTATAACGCAGGCGTTTGGTGAAATAGAGAGCTCGCAGTCGGTGAATGCATAGAGTGCATCAATGGTCTTGTCGGGAGAGATGCCTGACTGAAGTTGTATCACTATCTCAACTCCTCCTGCCGTATTGTCATCAATCCTTTTAATCTTGATCTTGCCCCTGTCGCTGGCTTTGACGATTGACTCGATGAGCGAAGAGGTGGTACGGCCGAATGGCACCTCAGTTATCACCAGTCCCTTTTTGTCGACCTTTTCGATCCTTGCTCTGACCTTTACGGCGCCGCCCCTGGCTCCGTCATTGTATCTGCTGATATCTATCATCCCTCCTGTCGGGAAATCGGGATAGAGTACGAAAGGCTTGTGCTGGAGGTGGTTTATTGAGGCATCAATCAGCTCATTGAAGTTATGCGGAAGTATCTTGGATGCCAGTCCCACCGCGATGCCCTCCACTCCCATAGCCAGCAGGAGCGGGAACTTGACCGGGAGGGTGACAGGCTCTTTGTTGCGCCCGTCGTATGAGCTCATCCACTCTGTGGTTTTGTTATTGAAGGCAACCTCAAGAGCAAATTTTGACAGTCGTGCCTCAATGTAGCGTGCGGCGGCAGCACTGTCGCCGGTAAGGATATTGCCCCAGTTACCCTGTGCTTCCACCAGGAGCTCTTTCTGGCCAAGCTGCACCAGGGCATCTCCTATTGAGGCATCACCGTGCGGGTGGAACTGCATGGTATGCCCGATGATGTTGGCCACCTTGTTGAAGCGGCCGTCATCCATGCGTTTCATCGAGTAGAGTATCCTCCGCTGAACGGGTTTCAGTCCGTCAGACATATGAGGCACGGCACGCTCAAGGATCACGTACGAAGCATAGTCCAGGAACCAGTCCTGGTACATGCCTGACAACGCCGTGACGGTATGCAGGGCTTCGGGGATACGACCGTTACTCTTTTCTTTTGTCTCCCCGCCGTCATCGGCCGGATTTCCTTCCAAAGGATCACTCTCTTTCATCTTCTGCCAAAATCTCCTCTCACACCTGGAGTGCCTCGGGGATCTCCTCCTCGACTCTCAGGTTGTCAATGATAAAATCCTGCCGCTCAGGGGTGTTCTTACCCATGAAGAACTCAAGAAACTGGGTATAGGAATCGGCCTTTTTCATGATCACGGGCTCAAGTCGCATATCCTTGCCTATAAAATGAATGAACTCATCAGGTGATATCTCTCCGAGGCCCTTGAAGCGGGTGATCTCCGGGTCAGGGCCCAGATCCCTGATAGCCTTCTGCCGCTCCTCGTCAGAGTAGCAGTAACGGGTCGTCTTCTTGTTTCTCACCCTGAAGAGTGGTGTCTGGAGGATGTAGACATGGCCCTTTCTGACCAGGTCAGGAAAGAACTGCAGGAAAAAGGTCAGCAGCAGCAGGCGTATATGCATTCCGTCTACATCGGCGTCAGTGGCTATCACCACATTATTGTAACGCAGGTCTTCTATTGACTCTTCAATATTTAATGCAGCCTGGAGAAGGTTGAACTCCTCGTTCTCATAGACTATCTTCTTGGTCAGTCCGTAACAGTTCAGCGGCTTGCCCCTGAGGCTGAAGACAGCCTGTGTCTCCACGTTGCGCGACTTCGTGATAGAGCCGCTGGCTGAGTCACCCTCGGTAATGAAGAGGGTTGAGTCAAGCTTCCGCTCATCATTCGAGTTGTAGTGGATGCGGCAGTCGCGCAGCTTGCGGTTATGAAGACTCACCTTCTTTGCCCGTTCCCGGGCCAGCTTTTGTATTGAGCTGATGGCCTTGCGCTCCTTCTCCGAATCCTGTATCTTCTTCAGCATGATACGGGCCGTCTCGCTGTTCTTGTGAAGGTAATCGTTAAGGTGCTTGCGGATGAACTCAACAATGAAGTTACGAACGGAAGGACCTTCGGGGCCCATATCCTTCGATCCGAGCTTGGTTTTGGTCTGAGACTCGAAAATAGGCTCTTCGATCTTGACCGAGATGGCCGCTATTATTGATGACCGTATGTCTGACGCATCGAAGTCCTTTTTATAAAACTCCTTCACCGTCCGGGTAAGGGCCTCGCGGAAAGCAATGAGGTGTGTTCCTCCCTGTGAGGTGTGCTGGCCGTTGACGAAGCTGTAATAATCCTCACCATACTGTTCTCCGTGGGTGAGTGCAATCTCAATGTCATCGCCCTTGAGGTGAATGATCGGATAGAGCCCCTCCTGGCTCATATTGTCATTCAACAGGTCAACGAGGCCGTTGCGTGAGATGATCTTGCTGCCGTTGAAATTGATGACCATCCCTGCATTGAGGTATGAGTAGTTCTTCAGCATGCTCTCAACGTACTCGGAGATATAATGGCAGTTGCCGAACATGGCTTCGTCAGGAATAAAGGTGACCTCGGTGCCATTATCCTCCTTCGTTGGACTGAGAGGTTCGTCCCTGACAGTCTCACCTGCGTGAAATTCTATCTCCTTGAGCTGTCCATCTCGCACAGACCTGAGAATGAATGACGATGAGAGGGCATTGACGGCCTTGATACCCACGCCGTTAAGTCCCACTGACTTCTTAAAGGCCTTCGAGTCATACTTGGCCCCGGTGTTCATTTTCGATGTTACGTCAAGCACCTTGCCAAGGGGAATACCGCGGCCGAAATCGCGCACCTTTACCTCTCTGCCGGTGATGTTTACGTCAATCTTGCGGCCGTAACCCATCATGTACTCATCAACCGCGTTATCCATCACCTCCTTGAGCATGACGTATATTCCGTCATCGAGAGACGAGCCGTCACCCAGCTTGCCGATGTACATACCGGGACGCAGCCTGATATGCTCCTTCCACTCAAGGGTTCTGATGTTCTCTTCAGAATAGTTACCGTCCATCATACAAAATTTGGGGCAAATATAAAGATTTACGCAAGGCGTTGTCAGCCGATTTATCAACAACACCGGTGAATTATTACCTTAAATTGCAGTATACCGGTCTCCTTCGACCGTTACCGGGCATACCCGGGTTCGCTCCTCATCTCATCCATGGCGGTAACCATGAGCGAACGTACCCTGGCTGCAAGCTCTTCCGGATCGCCGGTTCCGAACTGGCCCGGGAAGATGGGATCCAGGACCCTGATCCTTACTATTCTCCGGCTTCCGAATATTAAACCTTTCTTGGGCAGTATCTCCCCTGTTCCGTCTATCAGCACGGGGAGCAGCGGCTTGTCGGTCTTTACCGCCAGCTGGAAGGCGCCTGTCTTGAACTTGCCTATGACTCCCGTGAGTGACCTTGTGCCTTCGGGAAAGAGCACCACTGAGATGCCATCCTGAAGTGATTCAACGCACTGCTCCATCATTTTTATGACGCTTGATTTGTTGCCCCGGACCAGTTCGATGTACTTCACCATCCTCATCTCCCATCCCAGCAGGGGCACGCGGAAGACCTCAATCTTGGAAACCCATCTCAGCCTGTGACGGAGCATGTTGAAAAAGACAATGTCAAGCATCGACTGGTGTGTCGGGACAATGATATAGGCCTGATCCTGATCAATCTTTTCACGTCCCTCGGTAATAACTTTCCAGAAGGGACTCATCTTTGTCACTACTATGCCCTGGATAACCATCCACCTGTTGTTCATCAGCCTGCGTCTGTCAAAGGCCAGTGACAGCAGCCAGAGTATCAGTGCAACGGGAAAAGCGAGGATTACGAAGAGGATGCTTGAAAACCACACCCAGAGTGACTTTATGATATTCATTGCTTAATGCTTTTATTCAGTTTTTCTGCAGCCCATGCAAGGCCTGCGCCGGCAAGCAAGCCCAGCAGGATGCCGCCGATAATATCGCCGGGATAATGCACTCCAAGGTAAATCCTTGAATAGGATACCAGCGCAGCCCATATGAATATGGACCATGAATACCACCTCTTCTTCAGCAGTGGTGCGGTGAAGGCTGCCACCCCGAAGCTGTTGGCAGCGTGGCCCGAGACAAACCCGTACATTCCTGCACAATAGCCGTTGACTGTATGTACCATCCCGGCGAGAGCAGGCTCGTGGCAGGGTCTGGGCCGGCCTATCAGGTTCTTGAGCAGGTTTGAGCCCTGGTCGTCTATCAGCACCAGCACCGGCACCAGCATCAGGGGAATCCATACCCTTTTGCCGTACATGCGGTAAAGCATCCAGATAATTGCCAGGTAAAGAGGTATCCACACCGTCCTGAGGCTCAGGATCCACATCACGTTATCAAAGAAGGGAGAGTGGCACGAATTAAGAAAGAGAAATATCTTCTGGTCCAGTTCAACCATCATCAGTTGTTTAATGCATGCCAGACAAGATCCTTGAGGGTTGTGATGCCTGTGCCGGTTATTGATGAGATGAATACTGCCGGTATCCCGTCAGGTAACAGTGTCCGGATGGCATCGAGCAGTTCATCGTCAAGGAGGTCGCTCTTGGTGATTGCCATCACCCTGGGTTTGTCAAGCAGCTCGGGATTGTACTTCCGCAGCTCCTCCACCAGGATGTGATACTCATTTTTGATGTCATTGCAGTCGGCCGGGATCATGAAGAGCAGCACTGCATTGCGCTCAATATGCCTGAGGAACCTGTGTCCCAGCCCCTTTCCCTCGGCTGCACCTTCAATGATACCCGGTATGTCAGCCATGACAAACGATTTATCATCGCGGTAGCTCACAATACCGAGATTGGGGGTCAGTGTCGTGAACGGGTAGTTGTCAATCTTTGGCTTTGCCGCGCTGACAACAGAGAGCAGTGTTGACTTTCCCGCATTGGGAAAACCCACCAGCCCAACATCAGCCAGCACCTTCAGCTCCAGGATGAACCAGCCTTCGATAGAGGGCTCGCCGGGCTGTGCGAATCGGGGTGTCTGGAAGGTTGCCGACTTGAAGTGGGTGTTGCCCAATCCTCCCCGGCCTCCCTTCACCAGTATTTTCTGCTCGCCGTGGAGTGTGATCTCGAATAGCAGAGCGTTCGTCTCTGCGTCCCTGGCCACTGTTCCGAGAGGCACATCAATGATAATATCCTCGCCGTCGGCGCCGGTCTTCTGATTGGATGACCCCGCTCCTCCGTGACCGGCAAAGATGTGCTTTCTGAATTTCAGGTGCAGCAGTGTCCATAGCTGTGAGTCACCCCTGAGGATGACGTCTCCGCCCCTGCCTCCGTCGCCCCCGTCGGGTCCTCCCTTGGGTTTGGATTTCTCACGCCGGAGGTGCGACGAGCCGGGGCCCCCTTTGCCTGAGCGTCCGAAGATCTTTACATAGTCAACAAAGTTGGTCTCGCTCATAAGCTATATCACCGTTTCTATATGAGTGCAGAGCCTGTTGAAGATATCTTCTATGGAGCCCACACCGTCAACTATCCTGGACACCCCGGTCTTCCTTCCGTACTCAATGACTGGTTCGGTCTTGGCGCGGTAGACGGCAATACGGTTGTTGATGACTGACTCATCTGCATCATCAGCCCTTCCTGATACCATGGCTCTCTTCTTCATGCGGTCAGTGAGTTCCGCATCATTGACCTCAAGCACAAGCATGAGGTCTATCTTCATACCCCTCTCCTCCAGCATCTGCTCCAGCGCTCCGGCCTGTTCAACAGTACGCGGGAAACCGTCGAAGACAAACCCTGCCCGCCCTGTGGTGGCATCAATCTTCTGTGCTATCATGGTTATCACCACATCATCGGGCACGAGTTCGCCTGCCGCCATAATGGCTTCCATTTTCTTCCCCAGCTCCGTAGCTGCGGCCAGCTCAGCCCTGAGCATATCTCCGGTTGAGAGATGAAGCAGGTTATATTTTTCAGCGAGGGTTACCGACTGCGTTCCCTTACCCGATCCGGGAGGGCCGAACATAAGCACATTTATCATTTTAAAAGTTATTTTGTGAGTTTATAAATCGCCTTCAGGTTACGGCCGTAA
>JBHEOU010000014.1:9154-11350 GCA_046260645.1 Bacteroidales bacterium
CCTTTCCATTGTGTGGCCTGTATCTATTATATCTTCCAGCACCACCACCGTCTTGCCGGTGATGTCTTCATTCCAGCCTATGAGCTCCTTGATCTTACCCGAGCTGCTGGTACCCTCGTATGATGCCAGCTTGATAAATGATATCTGAGCATGCAGGTTTATCTGCCTGAACAGGTCGGCGGAAAAGAGAAAGGCGCCGTTAAGGATCCCGAAGAAAAGTACTTCTTTTTCTTTCAGGTCTTCGTTGATCTTTTCCGCCAGGGCGGTGATACGGCTCTGTATCTCATCTTATTCATGGTGGCGGTGGTTGATGTTGCAAAATTATAAATTTATAGCGTATTTTTGCCCCTGACAAGGGTGTAACATTAAAAAAGAGCATATGAATCCGTCAGTTAGCATTATCATGGGCAGCACCTCCGACCTGAAGGTGATGGAGAAGGCAGCCGAGTTCCTCGACAGTATGGGGATACCTTTTGAGATCAACGCCCTATCGGCGCACCGCACGCCTGACGAGGTTGAGAAGTTTGCGCGTGGAGCTGCCGGCAGGGGGATAAAGGTTATCATTGCCGGGGCAGGCATGGCAGCTCATCTCCCGGGTGTCATAGCGGCGATGACTCCGGTGCCGGTAATTGGAGTGCCGGTAAGGGCGTCACTTGACGGCATGGATTCCCTTCTGGCAATAGTACAGATGCCTCCGGGGATACCGGTAGCCACGGTGGCCATTGACGGAGCGCTCAATGCCGGCATTCTGGCAGCGCAGATGATCGCCACCGGCGACCCGGTCATCATGGAGAAGCTGATAGCCTACAAGGAGAGCCTGAAGCAGAAGATCGTGAAAGCCAACGAGGAGCTGGGGGCGGCGAAGTATCGACTAATCGCGAACTAATCGGCTTCCGGCTAAAATACAATCCTAACCTGACCCTTAAGGTCGTGCTTCAGAACTGCCCAGGTACCAATCCCGGATTCTGTAAAGGCGTATTTAAACCTTGCTTCCACCCTCTCTGCAGGTTTCCAGGAAAGCATGATGAATGACCGTGTCATTTCACCATACAGTGCCGGTACACTGAATGAAGAGAGCAGGTCATTCTCCCAGGCGTAAAGGCGACTGTCCCATCCTGCGGTGGAGCAGAGGGCATACCTGAACCAGAGCCGTAGCGGTACACTTCGGAATGAGTAGGAGAAATCCTGGCAGAGCAGATACCCCTTCTCTTCCGCAGGGGAGATGAAAGAAGCAGATGCCCGTGTGGTAAGACGAAAGCCTGCGGCCGGGCTACAGTTGAGCACAAATCCAGCTTGTTGCCGGGTATGTTTCACAGACAAGGCTGTGCCTGTTTCAGAGGCAGCATCATATTCACGGGATGAAGAGGTAAATGACAATCGAATCGAAATATCATCATGGGGCACGTATTCTCCCTTTATCTCAATCCTGCTGCCGTATGAGGGTGCAGCGGACCGGTACCGGGGCCAGGGTATCCGGTAATGATCAGCCGCTGCCGTGACGAACAGATGCCTGGCTGCCTCAAGGTGCAGTGATGCCGCTATGCCTGTCTCGTTCCCAGACCCTGATCCGGCCCTGAAGGTTCCTGAATGAAATGCATGGTAACCAGGAGAGAGATGGCGGGTAAGGATATTGAATGTAACCCTCCCCGACGGCTTTGCCCTGAGACCTGCTGTTGCTGCCCATGACCCTGGCAGACTCAGTCCGGCTTCCCCAAAGAGGAGAAGCGGTCCGCTGCCTGCCCTGAAGTCAGCGGCCAGATTCAGCAGGCGGCTGCCGTCAAAGGCATGGATCTCCTCCGGCTTGTTTACGTCAGGCCGGAAAGGCAGGGAAAACCAGGTCGCTGCTGCAGTCACCCCTCCCCTGATCTTTCCGGCTCCTGCGGTAAGATGAAGACCGGTAACTGTTTCAGTGAGGCTGTTGCGCACCCCGAGCTGCGATTCACTGACATGAAGACCGCCCCTGACAAGATTGCTCACCCCGGTTGCAGTACTGTCTTCATTGAAGAGTATCCGCGCATCTATTTTGTTTGATGAAGCAAAGAGGACTGCTCCGGCACTCATGTTTCCCAGCACCAGGCTCACGCCGCGGAAGAAATTGTTTTCTTCCGTGGATGTATAAGGCGCCGCGGCACTTCTCCCTGACATGAACGACGGAGAGGTGAGCCAGGAACCCATCCACTGGCTGCTGTTGAAGAC
>JBHEOU010000014.1:11360-17135 GCA_046260645.1 Bacteroidales bacterium
CTCAAAGCATAATCACCGACGATAACACGGTCTGTCATTCCTTTGCCCCGGAACTCAAGGTAACCCGAGAGGAAATCGGGACCGGAAGCATTTCTGAATGTGAAGGATTCTCGCGGATCATTTTCCGCAGTCAGACCGAGGTTGAAACGGTCCCGCTCATGTTTCATCTTCAACAATGACCGTACACCTTCCGGTTCGCTTTCACCGGAGATAAAGCGCGTTGAGGCAGTCAGGGTCACCATGGTCCGGCCATAGGTCCTGCCGCCACCCTCCTGTGAGGGCTGAAGCGATATATACGGTGCCATCAGCATCACCGTGTAACGGTCAAAGGCAGGCAGCAGGGCCAGCTCATACAGGGTCACCACGTTCCCGTTCTTTCTTACATGATCTGCCAGTACCATTACCTGAAACTCCGTCAGGAAGAAGAGCCTTGATATTTCCTGCATATCACCGCTGTTAATATTAACGGGAGACTCTTTCAGGTCAGCCAGCTCCTTTTCCTGCTGGCATAACGCGGGGTTGAGAATGAACGCCATGATAATAAGCACGACGGTGGTCCTGATGATTATCTGATTGTCCATATAATTGAAACAGATGATGTCACGCCTGTCATGCTGTTCATAAGGAATCCCGCATCTGCCTGCAGAGTTCCTGAACGGAACCCGATGCCGAATGCAAAGGCTGACGGAGAGCTCATGTACCCTGCCCTTAGCGTCACCCTGTCGAGAACATTCCAGTTCAGTCCGCACTGAACCGAGAGCGGTTCATCACTCACCTTCGAGCTCCCCACGGCCAGCAGGAAGTCGTCGGTCTGGCTCCACTGCAAACCTGCCTCTATGGAGGAAGGCAGTGCGTTGAGCGGTGAAAGGGGATTGAACAGGTGAAGTCCGAGGGTCAGTGATGAAGAGAGAAGACAGGTCATCCCCGTTTCGAATGTTACATGAGACACATCACGGTACTCGCCTATTCCATGGTCTGTGATATAATCAACCTGAACACCCAGGGCAATGCCGTCAGTGATCTTCACGGCGCTGCCCAGTCCTGTGAACAGCCGGTAGTAGTCGCCGTTGCCATAATGAGTGACGACGACTCCCAATGGAGCCGGTGTGATGGCTATTACAGCACTGACTGCCTTTGATGACAAGGCAGGCATCATGAAGCGGTTTTCAAGGGCAGCTGAGAAGCTCGTTGCCGGGGCGGCAATCAGCAGGGCCTGGTTGTTGAAGCAGTTCCAGTGGCCGGGGGTGGCTGTAATAGCGAAGGCCATCCCCATGGCGTCAGCACCATGGGGCACAAACAAAGGCTCACCGGCATTCAGACCGGCAGTAGCCATAAAAAACGACACCAATACCGCATTCCACCGCAGCATCATTATGAGACACAATTACTGTCTCAAATTTATGACAGGAAAGGGAGAAAGTCAAGAGCAGGGGCAAAAAAAAGTCAGCAGTCAACAGTCGGCAATCGGCAGTCACAATCAGTCGGCAGTCAGCAGTCTGTAAATCATTGATTGACTGAAGACTGTGGACTGTGGACTGAAGACTGTGGACTGACCTTAACTACGCCTTGATATCCTTAATATTGAGCTGCACTGCCTTCTGGCCCCTGAAGTCATTCATTTCCACGGAGTAGGCGATGTCAACCACGCCAACGTTATCCCTGAACAGCTCAGTCATGTCAGACTGTCCAAAGGCAATTGCGCCTATCGGTTCGGCATTATGCCGTGCAAAGCTCAGTTTGAGGTGCATTCTGTTGTTGCCTACGGGCTGACATACAAGTGTCTTGACTTTGCGGGAGACAAACACCGGAGCCACATTATCCGGCCCGAAGGGCTGGAAACGTTCGAGATTCCTGTAGAGCTCCAGGGTTACATCCTCAAGCGGTATCTCCTCGTCGATGTTTATTGACGGTACGAGGTGTTCGTCCCTGATAGTCTCACTTACAAACTTCTCAAACCGTTCGCGGAACTCTTTCAGGTTTTCCTGTTTCAGTGTCAGCCCGGCGGCGAACATATGGCCTCCGAAGCTCTCCAGGAGGTCAGAGCATGATTCGATTGCCTGGTATAGATCATATCCCGGAACACTGCGAGCCGAGCCTGTGGCAAATCCGTCCTTTGATTCGGTAAGGATTACCGTTGGCCGGTAGTAGGTCTCTATCAGTCGTGAGGCCACGATGCCTATCACTCCCTTGTGCCATCCCTGCCGGAAGAGCACCGTAGTCCGGGAGTTGCCCATCCTGTTGTCCTCGCTGACCATCCGGCGGGCCTCCGAAGTAATCTCGCTGTCCTTCTTCCGGCGGTCGTCGTTGCTGCGGTCAATGGCATCGCAGATGGTCAGTGCCTCGCTCGGGTTCTGCGAGACAAGCAGCTCCACTGCCTTGCTGCCCGACTCCATTCGCCCTGCTGCGTTTATGCGCGGACCGATCCGGAATACGACATCCTCAATGGCAAGAGGCATCTTGATTTTGGCTTTCTCAATGATCTTCTGAAACCCCAGCCGGGGCGATTCGTTGATCTGCTGCAGGCCAAAATAAGCCAGTATCCTGTTCTCGCCGGTCATCGGGACGATGTCAGATCCAATGCTGACTGCCACCAGGTCGAGGTAGGGGATGATCTTCTCAAAGGATATATTCTGTACCCGGCATATGGCCTGCATCAGTTTGAAACCCACACCGCATCCCGAAAGCTCCTTATAGGGGTAGTCGCATCCCGGCTGTTTGGGATCAAGCACCGCCGTGGCATCAGGTATCTCATCGCCCGGGAGATGGTGGTCGCAGATGATGATGTCAATCCCTTTCGAGCGGGCATACCTTACCCTGTCCGCCGCCTTGATGCCGCAGTCGAGCGCAATGATCAGGCGACAGTTACTGTCAGCAGCATAGTCGATACCCTTGAGTGAGAGACCGTAACCCTCATGGTACCTGTCGGGGATATAATAATCAAGGCTGGAATGCCTTTCGCGCAGGAAGGCATACATCAGCGCAACGGATGTGGTGCCGTCGACATCATAGTCGCCGTATACAAGAATCTTCTCGTTACGTGATATTGCCGTACTGATACGATCCACCGCCCGGTTCATGTCCTTCATCAGGAAGGGGTCATGTAGCGAGCTGAGTGAAGGGCTGAAAAATTCCTCAGCCTGTTTTTTTGTTGTGATGCCGCGCTGTACCATCAGGTTGGCGACAGCGGCAGACACCGCCATCTCTGTCGCCAGGATCGTGGCGACACGCTCGTCGCCCCTCTCTTTCAAGAGCCACCTTTTTTCCATTATATGTTATTTTAATAATATTCATATCCGAAGACCTCCCTCATTGTATTACGCAGATCAATCTTAATAACTTCCATATCAATCTTTTTTTCCGTCTCCTTCTCTATGCTTGTCACGCCCTTGTCTGTATAACCGCAAGGGTTGATATGGTTAAAATATGAGAGGTCAGTGCTGACGTTGAGGGCAAAGCCGTGCATCGTAACGTGTCTTGAGGCCCTTACGCCTATGGCACAAATTTTTCTTGCCCGGGCGCTGTTCTCCGGGTCTATCCAGACTCCGGTAGCACCCTTCAGGCGCCCTCCCTCGATACCCGAACGGGAGATACACCTGATAATTGCTTCTTCAAGCATATGTATATAATCACGCAGACCAATCTTCATCCCTTCAAGGTCGAAGATCGGGTATCCTACCAGCTGGCCGGGGCCATGGTAGGTTATATCACCTCCCCGGTCTATCCGGTAGAAAGTGGCATCGCGTGCCTGAAGCTGAATATAGTCGAGCAGGAGGTTCTGGTCCGACCCGCTCTTACCCAATGTATAAACATGGTTATGCTCCACAAAGATGAGCCGGTCAGCTGTTTTGTTCCCGACCGGTGAGCCGTTCCCTTTTTCCGCCACCTTGGCATTAAAAAGCAGCTCCTGGTAGTCCCATGTCTCCTTATAGTCCTTGCGCCCGAGATCATCAAAGATGACCCGGACGCTGGGTAATCTGCCATCTTTCTCCCTGGCCGCTGCTCCCCGTTCGGCTCTCTCTTCTCCGTTCCCTGACCTGATGTGTCTCTCTGCATGGAATGAGCTCCTGACAAGGGGAGAGCTCTCCACGAACTCAAACCCCATATCCAGTCCTCTCTGGCGGTACTCCTCGAATTTCCCGGGTGTAACATATTCAGCAACAGGAATATGCGCAAGGCTCGGAGCCAGATACTGTCCTATCGTAACAATTCTGCAACCGGTTGCATAAAGGTCATTCAGCGCCTCGTGTATCTCCTCATCCTTCTCTCCGAGACCCAGCATCAATCCCGATTTGGCTCTCACTTCCCTTGAGGCAATATGTCTCAGCACTGCAAGGCTCACCTCGTACTTCGCCACTGATCTGATCTGGGGTGTCAGTCTGCGTACTGTCTCAATATTATGTGAGATGACGTCTGGGCCGGCGTCAATTACCCTGTCAATATCAGCGGTGTTGCCCCTGAAGTCAGGGATTAGCGTTTCTATTGTCACTCCAGGGTTAACCTCCCTGATCCTTCTTATTGTGTCTGCCCAGTGGGCAGCACCGCCGTCGGGCAGGTCATCACGGTCAACCGAGGTGATGACACAGTGCCTGAGGCGCATGGTCTTCACTGCCTCGGCCACGCGCACAGGTTCTTCGCTGTCGGGCGGTTTCGGCTTGCCACTGCGCGTTCCGCAGAACTTGCATGAGCGGGTACAGATGTCTCCGAGGATCATCAGGGTGGCAGTGCCTGCATTCCAGCACTCGCCAATGTTCGGACAGTTTCCGGAGGTGCATATAGTATGCAGACGGTTATCCTCCACAAGACGCTTGACCATGGTGTAACTCTCCCCGCTTGCCCTCTCCATCCTGAGCCATGATGGCAGTCTCCTCTTACCTGACATACCCGTATATTTCCCTGAATTGAATTAATACACAAAGGTACAAATAAAAGGTAATGCTCAGGGAAGATATTTGCAGTCTCAAATCAATGAAATAGTATCTTTGAACGATATATTTTGCAGGCACTGCGATGGGAAAAGAGCATGAATCATTCATGACAGATGCAACAATGGAAATTGCCTCTGTTGCCGGATGGCTATGGCAAAGAGGCTGGGCTGAAAGAAACGCCGGGAATATTTCGGTGCGCCGTGATGAAGTGAGCCTTAAGCAATCAGAGCCTCGCGGCGAACACCAATTGATCCCGCTGCAAAAATCTTTCCCCGGACTGGGCGGTCAGCTCTTCCTGGTGACAGGCACCAATACCCGGATGCGTGACGTGGCGGCAGCACCCCGTGACAATATCCTCCTGATAAGGGTGAATGACCACGGCACAGGATACCATATTATTTCACCGACCGCAGATACGCCACTGCGGCCCACCAGTGAGCTAACGTCTCATCTTTGTATCCACGATATGATGCTTCGTATAAGGCCTGCCCACAGGGTGGTGATGCATACTCACGTCACGGAACTGATAGCACTGACACAGGTAAAGGATCTGTGCGACAGCCTGAAGCTAAACAGGATACTGCTAGGCATGCATCCCGAAGCCAGGGTCTTCGTACCTGCAGGTGCAGGGTTCGTGCCATACCTTCTTCCAGGCACAGCCACAATCGGGGAAGCGACCGTAAAGGCACTTGAAGATCACGACGTGGCCATATGGGAGAAGCATGGAGTATTCGCCACCGGCAGTACTCCGCAGGAAACCTTTGACATTATTGACCTCCTTGCGAAATCGGCCTCAATATGGTTTCTGTGCCGTTCGGCAGGGTATGACCCGGAGGGCCTTACAGAGAGC
>JBHEOU010000140.1:0-5068 GCA_046260645.1 Bacteroidales bacterium
CCCGTGTGACCATGGTTATGGGCATACTGTTCAATATCATCAAGGTCACGTCTGCCGGCAGGTGATGATGCCTTAAGGAGATTGTCAAGGAAGGTGTTCACCTCAGAGGGTGCGGAGGCCATTCGTTCCTCGAGGGCGTATGATGCATAATTGCCGAACCCGAGCAGTTGTGCCAGTTGCAGCCGGAGGTCGGCGATACGTGTCACCAGAGACCGGTTATCATGTGCATTGCCTCTGAATGAGCGGATGGCATAGGCCCTGAATATCTTCTCCCTGAGATCACGTTTCTGGGAGTATTGCATGAATGGCACATAGCTCGGCGCATGGAGGGTGAAGAGCCAACCGTCCAATCCCTTCTCGCGTGCCAGAGCCGCAGCTGCCTGGCGCAAACCTTCGGGAAGTCCTGTCATCTCCTCTTCAGAGGTGAGGTGAAGGGTGTAATCGTTGGTCTCCGCCAGAACGTTCTCCTCGAACTGCAGTGACAGGGTAGACAATTCCATGGTGACCGCCCTGAACTTTTCCTTATCGTCATCGGAGAGAGCTGCCCCGCCTCTGACAAATCCCTTGTACTTGCGGTCGAGCAGAATATACTGTTCAGGGTCAAGGTTCAGGCTCTCTCTCCTGTCATAAACAGTTCTGACCTTCCTGAAGAGTTCCGGATTAAGGCTTATGTCATTGGCGAAGCTGGTCAGGAGGGGCGAGATCTCCCTGGCGGCAGCCTGCAGTTCCGGAGTGGTATCGGAGCTGTTGAGGTTAAAGAGAATGGGGGTAATGCGGTTCAGCAGTTCCCCGGCACGCTCGAGGGTTTCGATGCTGTTCACAAAGCCGGGTTCCTCATTGGTTGACACGATCTCATCTATCTCCCTGCGGACGACCTCGATGGCGTGTTCCACCGCCGGTTTAAAATGCTCCGGCCTGATAAGGTCAAAGGGGGGAATAGTGAAGGGGGTGTTCCACTCCTGCAGGAGGGGGTTGGGTGCTGTGGTGGTGGCGGTCATGGGTTGGATAGGATGTCAGAACAAATATAATTCTATTTGCGATTTGCGATTTGCGATTTGCGAATCGAGATTAAATCGACAATCCGCCAGTGGGCGGACATAGTCGAAAATCTGAAATCGAAAATTCTCTACTGCCTATTCTCTACCCCCTGATACAATAAAATGCCATACCCGGACCGGATATGGCATTTTATAAACCTTTCAATGAAATTCAGAACGGCAGGTCATCCAGCTCGGGGCTGGGTGAGGGGGCATCCTCCAGTGTCGGATTGCGGATGGCCTGTTGGCCGTTCTCCGCAACGGTGATGCCACGAGTAACCGTGAGGGCATTGAGGTTGGTGATGTAATTAACCATCCCGTTCTTCTCCCACCGGTTACCCTTTACATTAAAGGTAACGGTCACATCCTGCCTCAGCCATGATTCATCAATGATCTCACATTTGTCCTGTGTGAGCTGGAACTTGATGAAGTCGACATAAGCCTGCCCGCTTCCGCTATCCTTGTGTTCGATGACGAACTCGCGCTTGCGGAAGCGTTCATTAACCCTGTTGACAGGGTAGACCTCGGCAACCTTGCCTGTAATCTGATATTCCATTATTCTGACTCTGTAATGACTATCTTATCAATGCCGTCACCGGCCCTGATAAGATCAATCACTTCGTCTCCTTCAACAACATTACCGAAGCAGGTGTGTTTTCCGTCAAGATGCTTCGTGTTTGTCCTTGAGTGGCAGATAAAGAACTGCGAGCCTCCGGTGTCTTTCCCGGCATGAGCCATGGAGAGGACTCCGCGGTCATGGTACTGTTTTGTACCGGTAAGTTCACATTTGATCTTGTATCCCGGTCCGCCAGTGCCGACACGCGGGTCACCCATGTCTTTCGAGAACGGGCATCCGCCCTGAATGACGAAGTCAGGAATGACTCTGTGAAAAGCCAGGCCTTCATAAAACCCCTTGCCGGCGAGTGTCACGAAGTTCTCTACCGTTCCGGGAGCATCATCATCATAAAGTTCTGCCTTCATCACCCCTTTGGGGGTATGTATCTCGGCAAACCTCATTGTTTTACGATTTCAAGGAGCTCAACCTCGAAAAGGAGGGTTGAATAGGGAGGGATCGGACCTGTGCCGTTCTCACCATAACCCAGTTCATAGGGAATGTAGAACTTGAATTTCGAACCTACAGGCATGAGCTGGATACCTTCCTGCCATCCCTGGATGACCTGATTGACACCGAACTCTGCTGGTCCGCGCTCAGCTGAAGAATCAAATGTGGTGCTGTCAATAAGTGTCCCGGTATAGTGAACCCTTACAACATCCGTGGCAACAGGCTTGTCTCCTGTACCCATCGTGATCACCTCATACTGGAGTCCGCTGGTTGTCTCCTGCACACCGTCACGCTTCTTGTTCTCAGCAAGGAATTTTTCACCCTCGTCGATGTTTTTGCTGTACATCTCCTTCATCTTTTCTGCCTGCCTGTTCTGCATGTATGTCATGACATATCCCTGGGCACCGGTTTCATCAAGAGCGTTCTTTCCGTTCTTTGAATCGATCATCCCCTTGGCAAAGAGGACGGGGTCAATGTCAATGCTGTCACTCATGTAATAGAAATAACTTGCAATACCAAGTGAATAGGCGAGAGAGTCTTCGGCACTCTTGACTTTCGCGCTTGAAATGCCCGACTCGGTGTTGCATGAGGTTGCGATTACGGCTGCTATCACAGCGAAGATTACTAAACCTTTGATTTTCATTGTATCTGTTTTTATTTAAATTTTGGCAAAGATAATGTTTTGAAAGTCAATCAGAGGGTATTTGCTACTCTTTTATTACCTCTATCAGCTCAACTTCAAAGATGAGTGTTTCAAAAGGCTTGATTATGTTACCCGCACCCCTCTCACCGTAGGCAAGGTCGTTAGGTATATAGAGCATCATTTTGGTGCCTTCCTGCATGAGCTGCAATCCTTCAACCCATCCCCTGATAACGTTGTTCACCCTGAACTGTGCGGGCTCGCCGCGGTCATGCGATGAGTCAAACTTCGTTCCTTCAATTGTTGTGCCCGTATAGTGCACCTTCACGACATCTTCCGGCCCCGGTGTTGCTCCCGAGCCAGTCGTGACGATCTTATACTGGAGGCCGCTCGGAAGAGTTACCACTCCCTCTTTTTTGCTGTTTTCGATCAGCCATGTCTTTGCTGCCTCGATCTGCTGACTGTTTTCAGCCATGAGCTGCTCTTTCTGACGTCTCTGCATGTAAGTAACAATAAAGGCGCTGGCAGCAGTGTCATTCATAAGCGCTTTATCCTTTGATGCATCTGTCATCCCTTTGGTGAACATCTTTGTGCTTATGTTGATGCTGTCGGCTACATAGTACTGGTAGTTTGCCACGCCGAGTGCGTAGGAAAGCGAGTCTTCAGAGGTGGCAAGTTTTGATTTCTGTGCTGTTACGGAAAGTATTGTCATGGCAGATATTGCCATAACCATCATCATTTTGACTGGTTTCATATTTTCAGTTTTAAGTTTTTCAGCGGGGATGTTGCATGCAACCTCTCCGCATCTGTTTTTCAGTGGCGCAAATATACCACAATTCATCGCTTCACCGCCCTTGTTATCACCCTTTTTCCCGGAGGGCCAGGGAGGAGGGTGACTTCAAATCCAAATGTCCTCAGCATACGCTTCAGGCTTCCCTTTGCCGAGTATGTTACGAAGACCGATCCTGAACGGGTGACGGCGGCAATCCTGCCCATCACCTCCCCGGTCCACATCTCAGGCTGCTTGTCAGGTCCGAAGGCGTCAAAATATACCAGGTCGTATAGTCCCCGGGGATCATCGGTTGTCAGATCTGTAAGTATTTTATTCAGCGAGAACCACTCAGTGATGTTTACCTCGGCTCCCCATGGTGCGTCATGGATGGCTTTAAAGAACTCCGGCCCGTTGCTTCCGGCGAGGTGCCCGTAATTAAGCTGTCGGACCAATGACGAATCAAGCGGGTATTTTTCGAGAGTGGTGTAACTAATCCTGGTATTATGTTCACCGGCATGGAGTGCCGTGAGAAGAGCGTTGAGTCCTGTCCCGAAGCCGACTTCCAGGATGGAGACCATGTCGCCTGGCAGGCTGGCGAGACCTGCATCTATAAAGATGTGTTTCGATTCGGTTATCGCCCCGAAATGAGAGTGATAATGTTCATCAAGTGAAGGCACATACAGGGTATGGGAGCCGTCGGCGGTGACTTTGATTTCAGGATTCAATATGAATTTTCGATTTTCGATTTTCGATTAAGGAGTTGAAATTGAGATTTGAGATTTGAGATTTTCGATTTGCGATTATGACCTTTTGACTTTCGACTCTATTGCCAGTCCGAGTCATACCATGTCCTTACATCGGTGGCGATCATGCCTGCTCTCATGGCAGCCTCGATCCCCAGGTCGCCGTCTTCAAACACCTCACAATCAGAAGGTGCGACCTGCATCAGCTCGGCGCACTTCAGGAATGTCTCCGGATGCGGTTTGTGTTTCTTTACATCATTTGCAGTGACGATGATGTCGAAGTACTGCCTGATCCCTATTATCTCAAGAGTCTTCTCAACGGCCTCGCGGTGGCCTCCGGTACCGACTGACATTGGCAGCTTTCCGTAGTATTTCTGCACCAGTGCGGTTACAGGCTCGACGGGCGTCACCATGTGTTGAATGGTGAAGAACTCCTCGAGCTTTACATCCATGATCTCTTCAGGAGAGACTTTGCCAGTCATGCCGTTCTGTTCAATGATCTCCTCGGCTATCTGCCAGCCGGGTGCGCCCGTGTGTGCCTGCAGAAATGCGGTGTCCATGTTCATGCCGAACCTGAGGCATGCCTTCTGCCAGGCCTGGTAGTGCCACGGCATGGTGTTGGCGAGAGTGCCGTCAAGATCAAATATCAGTGCCTTTGCTCCGGGGGTAATGTCAAATTTCATTTGGAATTCGATTGAGGGGCAAAAGTAGTACTAATCAGGCAATAGGCAATAGGCAGTAGGCAGTAGTGTTGGCAATCAGATGTTAAGGAATATTTTTACCTCTTTTGCGATGTTCTCGCCGGTGAACCCG
>JBHEOU010000141.1:0-4687 GCA_046260645.1 Bacteroidales bacterium
TCACCACACTGCGGTCGATCCCGTTGACGCTCACAGTCTCCCTGTCAAAGGCTCCTCCGGGGATTATCCATGTCAGCACCGCGCACAGGACTACGATGCTGAAGACTATAACGTATGTATGCGGGATCTTCCTGAACACCATGCAAGGTTTTGCCCTGCAAAATAATAATTAATGCCGGTTTGGCAAAAAGGAACCCGACACCAGGTTCAACTGCTTTTGCCATCAGTTTTCCGGCGACGCTGGCCGGTGAATTGCGGAAAAAGTCCGCTGATCACTCTGTGCCATCATCACCAGAGCTGGTGGACCAGCGGTTTAATGTCCTCTTCATATATCTTGCCGATCGCGCTGAGCTGCTTCGCCGAGAGAGCTGGTAGCGCCATTGCTTCAAGGTTTGTTCTGACCTGGTCGGGTGATGAGGCACCCGGGATGATGCAGCTGACCTCCCCACGCATGAGGATCCATCTCAGTGCCACATGTGCCAGGGCTGTTCCTCCCGGGAAGAGCTCCTTCAGGCGTGTAACTGCTTTCAGGCCGGTCTCGTATGGCACACCGGCAAAGGTCTCACCCTTGTCGAACATCATGCCGTTACGGTTGAAGAAACGGTGATCGCCGGGTGCGAACCGGGTTTCGGAGGTGAACTTGCCGGAGAGCAGGCCACTGGCCAGGGGCACGCGGATGATAAGCCCCACATTCTTTTCCCTGGCCATATCGAAGAACTTTTCATGGGGCCGCTGACGGAAAATATTATAGATGATCTGCACTGTGGTGACGTTTTCAAATTCAATCGCCTTGATGGCTTCCTCAACCTTTTCAACGCTGACTCCCAGGTTGAGTATCTTTCCCTCCTCCTTCAGCTTTTCAAACTCGCCGAAGATCTCTGGCCTGTAGTAAACCTCAGCAGGAGGGCAATGCAGCTGTATAAGGTCAAGGCACTCCGTTCCGATCCTTCTGAGAGAGTCTTCGACATAGCCCCTGAGTACGGCAGGAGTATATTCCTTATTAACGTGCGGGTTTATCTGTCTGCCGCATTTGGTGGCAATACGCACCTCTTTGCCGGAGCGTCTCACTGCCTTGCCAACGGCCTTTTCACTCTCGCCGTCGGAGTAGACATCCGCCGTGTCAATAAAGTTCACTCCTCTGTCAATGGCCTCGCGAATAATTGAGTCAGCCAGCGAGTGATCGAACTTTGACCCCCATTTGCCCCCCACCTGCCAGGTGCCAAGTGATACCTCCGAGACCTCAAAACCGGTCTTTCCAAGCTTTCTGTAGTTCATAGTATGATGTTGTTTTCATTATTGATAATCCGAGCCTTTTATCAACAAAGCCTTCGTTCGTTTTCTTATTTCCATTGATCAGGGCAAGGATTTATAAAATGCCAAATCAAATTTATGGAAAATTAACATGATTAAAGGCCTGAAGCCCTGTGATCCGCTGCAAAACATCTTTTAACGTACCAATTATGTATTATTTTTAAACTCTGAAACCAACATCATGATGATATGAAGAGAAGTATTGTACTATACCTGGTCATACTGCTTTCACTGCAGGTTACACCTCAGGGAAAAAAAGCACTGACTATTGACGACCTTGTAACGTGGAACCGTATATCAGAGAGGGTGATCTCTGATGACGGTTCGCTTATTGCCTTCAAAGCCGAACCTTCGCTGGGTGATCCGGTGGTCACGCTATATGATGGGAACGGTGAGCTGAAGTCAACATTCAACTACGCTACCGGCATAACTCTTTCAACTGACTCGCGGTTCATGTTCTTCACTATCAAGCCTCCGGTTGATGAGGTCAGGGCGTTGAAGCTCAAAAAAACCAAGAAGGAGGAGATGCCGCTTGACAAGCTTGGAATTTATAATGTTGCTACCGGTCTGACTGATACCATCAGCAGGCTGAAATCGTTCAAGGTGCCGGCTAAATGGGCAGGCTGGATAGCATGGCAGACCGAGCCGCTGAAGGAGAAGTCTGCATCATCGAAAGACACCACGGGCAATGGCGGCGAGGGTAAGCCGGAAGCCGGGATAGGTGCCGTCAAGGAGCCGGGACAGGAGTCCGGCAAGGAGATCAGAAAGGAGCCGGGACAGGAGTCCGGCAAGGAGCCAGCAAAAGAGAACGGGAAGAAACCGAAGAGCGAGTCGGCCGATAACGGATATACAATGTATTACCGTAACCTCAGCACCGGCATTACCGATTCGGTCAGGTTCGTAACCGAGTATCTCTTTGCCGAAGAGGCAGAGAAGCTTATGTATACAACTACAGGTGACGACAACGGTCTTGAACCCGGCGTCTTTATCATTGACCTGAAAAAGAGTACCACAAGCACCCTTTATACAGGCAAGGCGAAGTATAAGCAGCTATCGCTCGATAAGAAAGGCGAGAGGGCCGCGTTCATCGTATCATTTGATGAGAAAGACAAGGCCGGGAACACATATTCACTATGTTACTGGGATGGCAAGGGGCTGGCATCAGTGGCTGCCACCGGCGGAACCCAGGGCATCCCTGAAGGATGGATCATTAATGAGAATGCCAGGCTGACCTTTGCCGAAAACAGTCCGAGGCTCTTCTTCGGCACCTCGCCGGCATACAAGATTAAGGACACGACGGTGCTTGATGAGGACCGTGCATTGGTGGATGTATGGCACTGGGCGGAAGGCAGGCTGAAGACAGCGCAGCTGGTCAGCAAGTCGCGCGATATTAAGAAGAGTTACACTGCCGTTTTTCATGCTGACAGGAAAAAGGCTGTTCAGCTGGCGACAGAGGAGATCCCTGACATTCAGTTGCCCGACAAGGGTGACGGCCCGAAGGCTGCCGCCTTCTCATCTCTACCCTATGAACTCGAATCGATGTGGAAGGGAAATGCCGGAAATGATGTGTGGATCATTGATCTGCTGACCGGCGATGCCGTAAAGATCAAGGAGAATCTCAGGGCCAGGACCCGTTTTTCTCCGGCAGGCAACTACCTGTTCTGGTATCAGGAGGCTGACAGCTCCTGGTATGCATGGGATGTTGCAGCGGGAAGGGATAAGCGTCTGACCACTCCGGCAACCCTTAGGGTATGGGATGAAGAGAATGATGTTCCGGACCTCCCCGGATCATACCCTCCGGCAGGATGGCTGAAGGATGACAAAGCCTTCCTGGTCTCCGACAGGTATGACATATGGTCACTTGACCCTGCTGCTGCCCGTCCACCCCAGAATCTGACCGGTAACGGACGGAGTGAAAATATAAGGTACAGGCTGCTGGACTTTGATTCCGAGAATGATTACATTGATCCTTCAGAGAGACAATACCTGCATGGCACCGATGAGGTGACCAGGGGCCAGGGATTCTATTCAATTGATCTCCGGAAGAAGGAGAAGCCACTGTGGCTTACGGGAGGCGATTACGGCCTGGGTACCCCGGTGAAGGCAAAAAAGAGTGATGCTCTCATTTATACAAAGGAGACCTTCGGCCTCTTCCCTGACTACCTGGTAACGGACCTCTCTTTCAAAAATGAGAAGAGGGTTACTGATGTCAACCCACAGCAGAAGGAGTACCTGTGGGGCACGGCAGAGCTGGTCAGCTGGACCTCCCTTGACGGGAGAAAGATAGAAGGGCTGTTGTACAAGCCGGAAAATTTCGATCCGTCGCTTAAGTACCCTATGATTGTGAACTTTTACGAGAAGAGCTCAACGGAGCTCAACAGGCACAGGAATCTCGAGCCGGGCAGGTCAACCATTGATTATCATTATTATACCAGCAACGGCTACCTCATTTTCAACCCGGATATCTACTATATCGACGGTTACCCCGGCCAGAGTGCATACAATTGCGTTATGCCGGGCATCATGTCGTTGATAGATAAGGGCTTTGTTGATGAGAAGCGCATTGGTGCCCAGGGTCACAGCTGGGGAGGATACCAGGTGGCGTACCTTGCTACGCGCACCACACTCTTTGCCGCTATCGAATCGGGTGCTCCGGTGGTGAACATGTACAGTGCCTATGGAGGCATACGCTGGCAGAGCGGCCTGAACCGCTCTATGCAATATGAGCATCAGCAGAGCCGCATCGGGGCGACAATATGGGAGGCACCTCACCTGTACTGGGAGAACTCCCCTCTCTTTGCCATCGACAAGATTGAGACGCCGATACTCATCATGGCCAATGACCAGGACGGCGCAGTGCCATGGTATCAGGGCATTGAGTTCTTCGTGGCGATGCGTCGCCTGGGCAAACCCGCCTGGCTGCTCAACTACAACGGCGAGCCGCACTGGGCGCAGAAGCTGCCGAACAGGATCGACTTCCAGAAACGGATGGCGCAGTTCTTCCATCATTACCTCAAGGGGGAGCCGATGCCTCAGTGGATGAAGGAGGGTATCCCGGCTACAGAGAAGGAGTTCACGCTGGGATATTAAATACAGATCGTTCCTGGTCATGCCCGGTGAGGCGTTGCATGCAACACCTCCACGGCAAACATATACGCACAGACGGACATGATGCCCGTCTGTGCGTATTTTGTTATGTGTGAATTATATAAATATTACTTTGAATTTTGTAATCCCTAAAATTCAAGGAATAATCACCTTTGTATCAAGGCACCTGAGACGTTGATTCAGCGTCTAAGTTGGCTAATGCAGGATTCAAATTTATAAATACTTGATAAACATTTAGATATTCTGCATTGTTGTGGTAATATATAGG
>JBHEOU010000141.1:4722-4984 GCA_046260645.1 Bacteroidales bacterium
TGCCTTGCCCACGGATACTCTTGTGTTTTCAATGGTTGGAATGGTTAACCAGGAAATCGTTGTTGGCAGCAGGACAGTTATTGATGTGGTGCTGGCTACTGAAACCACCCTGATGGATGAGATTGTGGTCATAGGGTATGGGACACAACGTGCCAAGGACCTGACTGCGCCGATTGTCACGGTAAAGGGTGAGGACCTGTCAAGGCAGGTGACCTCCAACGCAATGCAGGCCATGCAGGGCAAGGTGGCAGGAGTACAGATC
>JBHEOU010000142.1:0-338 GCA_046260645.1 Bacteroidales bacterium
GTATTTTCATGTCCGCATTCTTTTTCTAAAGATTTAAACGCAAGCCAACCATAATTGATTCCGTGGACAAGGCCAGGTTAATGCCTTCCATGAAATCCATCCTGTAATCTCTCAGGATTCCGTACATCACCAGGTCAAAAACCAGGAGGAAGGCTCCCTGCATAATCACGGAATTACCATATCCCTTGAGCAGATCTCCTCTGTTGACCGAGTTCGTCGAAAGATGTCTCATCAGGAAGCCCGCCCCGATGTATCCGACATCCAGTGCCGAGTTGATCAGAAGGATGTTTTCCGTCTTCAGGTGCTTGGCCAGTATCTCCTGCCCGCTCATCATTGAA
>JBHEOU010000142.1:525-4261 GCA_046260645.1 Bacteroidales bacterium
TACTGTGCCCGAATCCGTTAGAATCGGAATACGCTGCCCGGTTGCCCAGGCGAATGTATAATTTTCTATTTTTGTTTTAAATATACAGAATAATGATCAAAGTTTACAATCGCGCACGACCCATGATGGCCGGTTTCATTCTGGTAATAACCGTGATTCTGTCATCATGTTCATCATCCCCGGTTCAGGAGGATCAGCAGGACCAGAAAAAGATATTGTTTGCCGAATTCATGCATGAGGTGAATAGTTTTTCACCTGTCATAACGACGGAACTTAATTTCATGGCTGACCATCTGTTATACGGTGATGATGTAATAGCCTCAGCAATTGAGGAGGACAAACAGCTGGCAGGGTTCCTTGATGCTGTTGAAAAGAGCGGCAGGGGAAGGATAAAGGCGATACCCATTGTGCAGGCGAAGTCAATGTCAGGCGGACCGGTAGACAGCCTCTTCTACGCTAAAATCAAGAACCTTATACTGGAGGCCGTAACCAGCCGGCAGCAGGTCGACGGCATATACCTTTCACTTCACGGCGCCATGGGAGTACAGGGGATGTTTGACCCTGAGGGCGACCTGATCACATCACTGCGGGAATTGGTTGGCCCGGATGTTCCCATTGCCGTGACCTTTGACCTTCATGCCAATGTGACAAAGCGCAGGGCGGATAATGCAGACATCATCGTCGGCTATCACACCAACCCGCACAGAGATCACTTCAAGACAGCCTACCGTGCCGGCGACCTGCTGATACGCACTGTTCTGGGAGAGATCGAACCGGTGATGGTGGTGAACAAGATGAGACTGCTGAAGGGCGGTGGTATCAACATCGACTTTTTGCCTCCCTTCAGAAAGATATTTGCCGAAATGAAGAAAATGGAGAAGCAGGAGGATGTCCTTTCTGTCTCTTTCTTCCCGGTTCATATCTGGATAGATGAGCCTGAACTAGGGTACAGCACCATCGGTATTACGGATGGCAACCCGGATCTTTCCGCCAGGCTGGCTGATGAGATCTCGGAGATGGCATGGGCTGTGCGTGATGTGCCCCAGCCTGAAGGCAACAGCCCGGAGGAGGCAGTGGCACTTGCCCGCGAAAAGAAGATTGCCCGTGCCCTCGGTACCCTCGTCTTCTGCGATGTGTCAGACGCCGTTGGTACGGGAACACCGGGAGAGAGTACCTGGATTCTCAAAGCCCTTGTAGAGAATGGAAGCGAGATGATCTCCTACATCACCTTAAGAGATGAAGAGGCAGCGCGTGAAGCATGGAACAGCAACGTGGGAGACGAGGTGACCCTTACAGTGGGAGGGAAGATTGACACAGTCTATAATCAGCCCTTAACCTATACCGGTATCTTGGCACTCAAACAGGAGACATCATTTGGTAAAACGGTAATTGTCAAGCATAACGGCATCCACCTCATCCTCTCCGAACTGCCGATGGCTTCAAGAACGCCCGCTGATTTCAAGGAGCTTGGCCTCTCAATATGGAAGGCAGATATAGTTGTGGTCAAAAACCTGTTCCCGTTCCGTTACAACTACCTCCTGTACAACAGGAAGACGGTCAATGTCATCTCTCCGGGACTGAGTAACACAGACCCTTCCGCCCTGAACTACGTGAATATACCAAGACCGATCTATCCTCTTGACAGGATCGATAGCTGGAGGTAGCTCGCTGAAATGTTTTCAGATAATGAAAGGAACGAACCTCCGTGTCCGGGTCATGTATCCCCGGTATCTCTCACCGAAATAATTCAGCGACTCCTGCTCGTCTCTCTTCGCCGTGAACCAGAGCAGCACGCTTGAGAGCAGGGCGATAAGCGCCGTTATCAGGCCCGGCTGCTTGAACCAGATGCCCCACGTCATGAAGAGAAGGGAGGAATAGAGGGGGTGCCTTATGTACTTAAATATTCCGGTTGTGACCAGCTCAGTTGTCTTTTCAAACCTGAAGAGCTTTTCATCTACCCTGACAATGCCGGGCTTCCTTGCTTTTCTGAGAAGAACCACTCCTGCAATTACAAACCAGAGCGAGATGATCAGCAGAATCCATGAGATGATCTGTGTAGCAGAGAATGGCTCTTTAAACCATTGTTCGTGGTTGAGTACGAACAAGGCGATAATGCACTCCCAGCTGAAAAACCTTGTGAACCCGTGGCTCCGGGGCTCGAAGAGGCTCTGCTTGGAAAAGAATATAACCGGCAGACTGAGGGCAATGAAGAGAATTACTTTATCCATTTCAGATCACTGTCAATAACCACGGTGAAAAGCAATAAGAGCTTTCTGATATTACCTTTCTCCATATTTTTTCAGTTTCTTCTGTTCCTCAATTCCGTTATAGGCTTTATGAAGGCCGGTGAAAAATGCCCTGGCATTTATGCCAAGCGACTGGTTCTTGTACCCCCCCTCCTGAACTACGAGTGTCGGCAGCTTCAGCTTGCCAATCATGGCGCCGTTGGCTTCAAAATCGTCATGTCCGAAACTCCATGTGCCGGTGGGGTCACCCTTGGCCGGATCAAGACCCAGGGCTACAATAAGATAGTCCGGCCTGTAATCGCTGATGACCTTCAGAGCTCTCTTCAGTGTTTTCCTGTACTGTTCGGCAGTCAACTGTTCGGTCATCGGGAAATTGTAATTGAATCCCAATCCGTCACCTTCACCCTTCTCCTCTTCAAACCCCGAGAAATAGGGATAAGCAAATGAGGGATGCCCGTGCAGTGAGATAGTCAGCACATCTTTCCTGCGGTAGAAGATGTTCTGCTGCCCGTTGCCGTGGTGATAATCGATGTCAAGGATGGCCACTCTTCCGCTCTTGCTCATGTGATGGGCTGCTATGGCGCAGTTGTTAAAGTAGCAGAAGCCGCCGAAGACTGACCTTTCCGTGTGATGTCCGGGCGGACGGGTGAGCACATAGGCATACCTGGTGCCGGCAAGTATCTCGTCAGCAGCACTCATCGTGCAGTTCACTCCCCAGCGTGCTGCAAGAAAAGCATTCTGGTTAAGCGGGGTGAAGGTGTCAAAACAGTAGTATCCTGCACGCACTGAAAGCTCCTTGGGAGCTCGTGATGCATATCGTATCGGGAATACATAGGGATAGACAGATTCTCCCCTGGGTATGCTCTGGCATACCTTTTTGAAATAACTGACGTAGTTTGGATCATGCACCTCAAGGATATGTCTGTCAGGATACTCCTTGATCTTCCCAGGCCTGAAAAGCCCGCTCTTGTCAAGTTCCCTCAGGATGCTCTTTACTCTTACCGGTGACTCAACATACCCGCGCTCCCTGATGTGATGGATAGAGTGACGGTCATTGACAGCCAGCCAGATCTTCTTCCTTTCCGGCAGGCCGGCACTTCCCTCTGGCTGAACCTTCTTGCGCGTGTAGCGTGGTGCCCTTATTATGACAGGGTCATCTGAAATACTGTTGATGACCATTTCATTATAATCGCTGTCTGAATAGTCTCCGTATTTTCTTTCCAGGATAGCTTTCACGACCTCCCGGGCATGCTTGCGTGTCAGGGGTTCATTTCTCCACAGACCGTCATATACAAGATAAGGCGGGCAGTCATCATCAGGCTTGACAGGGGTTGCATACAGAGTATTATCAATGGGCCGTGCTCCGAAGCGCTCATAAAAAGCAAGCCTCTTGCGGTTTTGCTCCAGCGTCAGCGGGTCGCTGCACAGTGCCGGGTCATCAGGCAGGCATTCAAAGAAAAGTCCGGAGGCGTCAAGCGAGACAGCCTCCT
>JBHEOU010000142.1:4437-4807 GCA_046260645.1 Bacteroidales bacterium
ATTTTAACGGGTCAACGAGCTGCGAGTCAATCTCTTCAATCTTCTTCTCCGAAATCATCGAAAACTGCTTCCTGATGATCTCCTTTACCTCCTCAATCTTCTTCAGGTTTACCTCAAGGTATGGATTGGTAATTTTTCGTATCCTGATCATTTAGTTCCCTGTAATTGTCTCCTTGAACCAGGCTCTGGTTGTGCTTTTATTGATTGCCTGATTTGATTTCCATTATTCGGTCGGACCGGTGTTGGATATGAACGCTATCTGTTTTCCGTCGGGTGACCAGCTCGGGACATTGATCGAGCCCTGGCCTCCGTAAAGGTATGCGATTACTCTTGGCGACCCTCCGTCTGCGGGCATAATTCTGAGATACAC
>JBHEOU010000143.1:0-4768 GCA_046260645.1 Bacteroidales bacterium
CTCAGACCGCTTGATGATGAAATACTTAAAGGACTTGTAGACAAGGCACTTGTGACCGACTTCTACCTGTCTCAGCATAAGGTCACCATTAAAGAGTATGAGGCACTGATCCGCATCAGCGGAGGCGATGCACGAAAGCTGTATAACGCCCTGGAGCTGACGGTCTCTCTGGAAGCTGAAAAGGGAAATGATGAGATAATCATCACCGACGAGCTGGTTCTCAGTCACGTGCAGCAGAACCTGGCCATGTATGACAAGAACGGCGAACAGCATTTTGATATCATCTCAGCCTTTATCAAGTCAATGAGAGGTTCGGACCCCAACGCGTCCGTTTACTGGCTTGCACGCATGGTGGAGGGAGGCGAGGACGTAAAATTCATTGCGCGCCGCATGGTCATCCTCGCTGCCGAGGATATCGGCCTGGCCAATCCCAATGCCCTGCTGCTGGCCCAGGCTTGTTTCAACGCCGTCAGCCTTGTCGGATGGCCGGAGTCGAGGATAATACTCTCAGAAACAACCATATACCTCGCCACGTCACCCAAGAGCAACGCCTCCTACATGGCTATTGAGAACGCCATCGCGGCGGTACACCAGCATGGCCACCTGCCGGTTCCGCTAAACCTGCGCAATGCTCCCACAAAGCTGATGAAGGATCTCGGTTATCACAAGGGGTACAGGTATGCGCATGACTTTGAAGATAATTTTGTAGCTGACAACTACCTGCCTGAGGAGATCACCGGAACGATTTTTTATGAACCGGGCAGCAATGCCCGCGAAGATGAAATTCGTAAACAACTTGCAGCGAAATGGCAAAAGATTTATAAATATCCTGCCGATCGTAAATAAATATTTTAGTAAATTTATATCTTTAAAATCGGTGAGCTGAATATTCCGTTGTTGAAATTCATTTAACTCTTTTTAATAATCTACTAATCAAAGTATCATGAAAAAGTCAATGTTTCTTCTGGTATCTCTTCTGGTGGCATCAGTCTGCAGTGCCCAGACGCTGGATGAGATTGTAAACAAGTACTATGCAGCCAACGGATCCGAGAACCTTGAGAAGGCTACCACCCTCATCATGGAGGGAAGGGTAAGCCAGATGGGGACTGAGATGCCTATGAGCATCATGGTAAAGAAGCCCGGTATGGTGAAGATGATCATCACCTACAGCGGGATGGAGATCATCACAGCCTATGACGGCGAAAAGGGTTTCATGGTGAATCCTCTTGCCGGTATGACTGAGCCTATGGAGATACCAGCCGAGCAGCTGGGCGGCATCCAGGAATACAACATGTTCCGCGACAACCTTCTTGAAGCGTTCAAAGCCGGCAGGCTGAAGCTTGAGGGAGAGGAAGCCGTGGAAGGAAAGCCCGCGTTCAAGCTTACCATCACCGATGAAGCAGGCACAGTGACCACCGCCTATGTCGACAAGGAGAGCTTTTTGACCGTCAAGACCGTTGCGTCTGTAGAGCAGATGGGACAGGTAATGGAAGTAGAATCCTACATTAAGGAATACATGGAAGTCGGCGGCGTAAAGTTCGGTAAGGTCGTCACCCAGATGGTCGACGGCATGGAGCTTGGCGGCATGACCATTGACAAGATCGAGCTTGACACTCCAATCGACGATTCTGTATTCAGGCTGTAAGATAGGTCTGAGACCTGTCTTTACGGTGTAATCAAGGATAGTTGGAAGTAAAAATGCCGCCCGGTGAGGGTGGCATTTTTATATTGAAGGCAGGCCTGTAAGCCGGGTTCTGTCGTGATGCGGCATCCTGCAAGAGGATTATGCATCTGTTCCGTCATTTATCTGGTCCCGCAGTCGCCTGCGGGCTCGTACGACCTACCCCCCGGCTCGGGCGAGCAGCCCTCAGACGCCGGTATACATGGTCTTTCAACCCATCAGGTGTACGGCTCCCGGTGTCACCACCAGGACCGGTGAGCCTTTACCTCACCTTTTCACCAATTCCCCGCCCGGAAGCGTGACTGTTGTTTTCTGTTACACTGCTATACCCTTTCGGATATCTTCCCGTTAGGAAGGATGGCGCTCTCTGTTGCCCGGACTTTCCTCTCCCGGTCGTTGGACCAGGGGCGACGGACCGGCCTGCCAGGGTGCAAAGATACGCAATTTCATGATGTTTAAGTTCACCTCCTCCCTACGGTTCAAAGATGCTGATCGTCTTGATATTAAGGAATTCACGTAATCCCTCCACGGCCAGTTCACGGCCGTAACCCGATTCCTTCACGCCTCCGAAGGGGAGTCCCGGCTCAGATTTGACAAAACCGTTTATGGCAACTGTCCCCGTATCGATCTCATGTGCCAGATCTGTCGCCAGTCTGACATCAGTGGTCCAGATTGCAGCCCCAAGCCCGTAGGGTGTATCATTTGCCATTTTAACGGCCTCAACCGGAGTGGTGAAACTGAACAGGGGTGCAACAGGACCGAATGTCTCCTCGCCGGCCAGTGGTGATGAGAGGGGCACGTCCTCCACTACGGCAGGGATGAAGAGAGCCGGCCTCTCCTCTCCAGCCCGTCCCCCGCACAAGAGCCTTGCCCCTTGGCGGATGCTGGCGCTGAGCTGTCTCTCGAGCTCATCAGCGGCAGCTACGCTTACCATTGGCCCTACCTCAGTCTGAGGGTCAAGCGGGTCACCGGCCCGGAGGGCCATTGCCGCTGCAAGGAATTTTCCCCTGAATTCATCATAGATATCCTTATGGACTATTATTCTCTTTGCCGCAATGCAGCTTTGTCCTCCGTTCAGGAAACGGGAAAAGAGAGCCGCTTTGACGGCCTTATCAACAGGGGCGTCAGGGAAGACAATGAAGGGATCGCTCCCACCCAGTTCCATCACCATTTTCTTGAGGTGCTCCCCTGCCACGGAGGCGATCTTCTTCCCGGCAATGTTACTGCCTGTGAGAGAGACTCCCCTGATGCGACGATCAGCGATCAGTGTACTGACCTGACTATGTGACGGGAAGAGGGTTCTAAAGAGACCACTGGGATATCCTGAAGCAATGACTATCTCTTCAATTGCAAGGGCACAAGACGGAACATTGGAGGCATGCTTCAGCAGGGCTGCGTTGCCTCCTGCAAAGGCCGGGACAATGAACCTGAAAACCTGCCAGAAGGGAAAGTTCCACGGCATTATCCCCAGGATGATCCCCTGGGGCTCATGGCAGATGTAGCTCTCGCAGGCAGAAGAGGCGCGCCTTTCAGGTTTAAGTATCTGCGGGGCGTTTTCCGCATACCACGAGCAGAGCAGCGCGCACTTGTCTATCTCCGCCAGTCCCTCCGTGACCGGCTTGCCCATCTCTGAGGCCATCATCTCAGCCAGCTCCTGCCGGCGGGATAACAGGTTTCTGCCGAGTTCCTTCAGACTGGCGCACCGTGCTTCTTTGTTAACGTTACGCCATTGGCGAAAGGCATCGTCCGCCTCATCAAGGATCGAAGCAAGTTCACTGTCGGTCATCTCCTGAAAGAGACCCTCCTCTCTCTGCAGCCATGGGTTGAAACTAATGTAAGCCATATATCTTATTTTTTGATAGTTACAAGCGTGGCGCCGCCGTAGCCGTAGCGGCTGAAAGATGCATCGCTAAAACTGCATGAGGGATACTCCTCAGTGAGAATGCTTCTTATCTCCTCCCTCAGCCTTCCGCTGCCCACACCATGTATGAAAACGATCTCCTTTACCCCCGATCTGATGGCGCTGTTCATCTCTCCCCTGAAGCGGGCCAGCTGACGGTCAATGGCCTCCGCTCCGCCCTGTCGGCCCCTGAGATGCAGGTCTACCTCCCTGGTGACCGCTCTGCCTGAGGCAGTTGTTACTGGTCTGTTCCCTTTCATTGATGCGATTATTATACTCAAAATTAGCTAATTTTGCGCTACTTGTAAATATGAACCGACTTTACCGCAATATCAGGATAACCGATTACTCGTATGAATTGCCCCAGGAGAGGATCGCAAAGTACCCCCTCCCTGAGCGGGACCGTTCGAAGCTGCTGGTATGGGACGGCAGAACGGTCAGTGACAGGGTTTTCAGGGAAATGCCATCGCTGATTGAAAAAGAGAGCCTGCTGGTATTTAACAACACCAGGGTGATAAGGGCCCGTCTCCTCTTCAGGAAGGAGACCGGAGCGGTGGTGGAGATCTTCTGCCTTGAGCCTGATGACCCTGCTGATTTCGCCCTGAACCTCTCTACAGGAGGTCAGGTAGATTGGAAATGCCTGGTTGGAAACCTGAAGAGGTGGAAATCCGGTCCGTTGGTATCAGGGTTCAATCACGGTGGCAGTGAGCATGCTCTTACAGCAGAGAGGCTGCGTGCCGACGGTGATCTCTTTGTTATCAGGTTTTCATGGGATGACGTTGCAATTTCATTTGCCGATGTGCTTGAATCCCTGGGTCATATGCCCATACCCCCTTATCTTTGCCGTGACGATGAAGAGAGTGACGCAACAGCCTATCAGACCCTTTATGCCCGTGTAAACGGCTCAGTGGCGGCCCCCACTGCCGGGCTGCATTTTACCCCGGCAGTACTTGAAGCATTATCGGGCAGAGGGATCGAAAGAGCAGATGTAACCCTTCATGTCAGCGCAGGCACCTTCAGGCCGGTGAAGTCAGAACTGATCGGTGACCACATGATGCACACCGAGCATTTTTTTGTCACCAGGGATACTTTAGAGCGTCTCAGAGGCAAAAAGATCACGGCTGTGGGAACAACTACGGTCCGCACGCTTGAGAGCCTCTACTGGCTTGGATTGAGCTCTGCAGAGG
>JBHEOU010000144.1:0-333 GCA_046260645.1 Bacteroidales bacterium
GTCGCAGCGCTGGCAGTAATATTCGCTTTCTTCTACTACCGCACGGTAAACAGGTCGGCTGACCCCAGGGTTGCGGAGGCCCGGAGGTATATGTCCGAATATGACAGGGTAGCCGGCGGAACGGACAGCTATACCTGGTTTCATCTCCTCGATTCTGCCGCCCTGGTCTATAAGGGTATTCCCGGTTACAGGAGCTCATGGGAAAACGGTGTTATCTATAACAACAAGTGCAGCGGACTGTTACTGATGGCCTTGTATGACAGCACATTGACAGCACCTGAGAAGGAGACCCTCCTGGAACTATCGGTCACTTACTGTGACAGCAGCATTACA
>JBHEOU010000144.1:343-4765 GCA_046260645.1 Bacteroidales bacterium
CCCCCAGGAGGCTCTCCGTGAGCTACACCAACAAGGCCACGGCATACCGCCACATGATGATGCAGGACTCAGCTCTTGTCTGGTATGACAGGGCTCTTGCATTGTGGAAGGATAACCGGACGGCAGAGAGTAACCTTAGCGTGCTCCTCGGTGGCGAGCCGGTGAAACCGGGTATCATTAAGACTCTTTTTCCTCCTGACAGAAAGAAAAGGTGAGAGCCATTTTTATAACTTTATCCGTTAATCTGGTTGTAAACAGTAACTAAATCAAGCTAATATGAAAAGGGCCGCTGTTGTGATTGTTGCAGTTTTTTTGCTTCTGCTTAAGGCAGGGGCACAGGATGCCGAAAAAACCTATGGCATAAAATTCTCCGGGTTCGTAAAGACAGATATTTTTTATGACACCAGACAGTCATCCGCCTCCAACGGACTGAGGGAAGGGCACTTCTTCCTCTACCCCGATGACGTGCTGTATCATGACGACATGAATGATCTGAATGCCAATCCATCTTTTCATATTCTCAACATACAGACAAGGATACGCGGTGACATAACCGGGCCTGATGCCTTCGGAGCCAGGACTTCGGGTGCCATTGAAGCCGAGTTTTTTGGAACCAGTGAGGGTGACCTGAACGGGTTCAGGCTCCGTCATGCCTATGCTAAGTTGGATTGGCAGAAGGTAAGCCTGCTTGCCGGACAGTACTGGCATCCGATGTTTCCTGCGGAGAACTTTCCGGGAACCGTCAGTTTCAATACCGGGGTTCCTTTTCTTCCGTTCAGCCGTAACCCGCAGGTCAGGCTGGTATGGCTTCCGGACAAAATAAGCTTTACCCTGGTGGCGTACTCGCAGCGCGATTTCACCTCATCAGGACCTGATGGCAACAGCAGCAAGTATCTGAGAAACAGCGGTACGCCGGGGATGCATCTCCAGGTGAAGCTGCCTGCCGGGGAAAATCTGACCGCATGGGCCGGTGCAGACTGGAAGACGATCAGGCCTGAGATCAGAACCTCAGCCAATATTCAAACCAGTGCCAGAGTGGGCAGCCTATCCGCTTTTGCCGGCTTGAAAATCAAAACAGTACCACTGAACTTATCCGTTATGGGGACATACGGAGAGAATGCCAGTGATATGATGATGATTGGCGGCTACGCCGTGTCTCAAATAACAGATCCGATTGATCAGCTCAAAGAATGGACAACACTGAACACGGCGGGATTCTGGGTTGATCTGAGCACCAATGGTAAGAGAACCGTTGCCGGTCTTTTTACGGGCTACAGCAAGAATCTCGGTTCCCGGGAGGCCGTTTTAGGTCCTTTTTACGGTAGAGGAAGCAATATAGACCACCTGTTCAGGGTATCTCCGAGGTTAACGGTCACTGAAGGAAAGCTGAGCCTTGCGGCAGAGCTTGAGAGCACTCTTGCAGCCTATGGAACCATGGAAGATGACGGAAGGGTTTCAGATACCCATAATGTCACCAATGTTCGCCTGCTGGTCAGTCTGATATACCGGTTTTAAATGGTAACGGAATGGAAATCATTCCCCGCCATCAGAACAAGATTATTTATATCGTCTATTGCCCTTGCAGCCAGGAATTGCATATCGGCGTACCTTACCCTGAAATCAACCCTGTTATCCGGTTCCCGGCCGTTGTTAATGCATAATGCCTGATGTGAAAGACGAATGTATGCAAGGTCTTTCCATGCCCTCAGCGCATCACGGAGAAGCTCCGGGCTGATATGTTTTCCCGCATGCAGTTCAAGTATCCTGTCAATCGTTGAGAGACCCTCTAGCCCGTGATTCAGGGCATAAAGACGAATTACCCCGGTGAGTGGCATAAGAAGTCTCTTGATATCGGTTGTCTCTTCAGTAAGGACTGAAGGTGAGGGGTTGAATTGTTTCAGTGCCATTGACATATGGTAGAAGAAGATGTCGCTTGTCTGAAGGCTTGATTTTACATATTCTCTCAGTTCATGGCTGAGAGCTGCATCGCCGTAACAGAACCTGAAGTCGAAAAATATGCTGACGTCAAGTATTTCTGAAGGGCCTGGCATCCTTATCCAGTCTGAAAAGTAGTTCTTCCATCTGTCGATCGGCTGGCACCATTTCGGATTACTTGCCATATTGTTCCCCTTGCAGAGATGGAATCCGACAGTGTCAAGCATGTCATTTATTCTTTTCCCCAGTGAGAGGAAGTACTCGTACGCTTTTTTCAGCCTCTCTCCTTCGAGGTTTTCAAAGATTATTGCGTTATCCTGGTCTGTCAGAAAGCTTTGTTCACTGCGTCCGGCACTGCCTGTCTGGATAAATGCAAACCGGCACGGGGGCTTTCCTTCAGCCTCAATGCAAAGGTCAATCACTTTAGCACATATGGCATCAGCGATGGAAGAGATGTGCAGCAACAATGTATGAGGGTCAGTATGGCCAGGCACCATGGCCAGAGTTGCCTTATGGCTGTCATGATATATCTTTTTGAGGCTGATAGCCGAACCGGCGCCGGCAATATCATTCATTATCAACCCCGGGGCAATGGAAGAAGCATATGCAAGCTCCTCATTTGTTATCATACCTGTAAGCTTGCCGTCAGCGGTAACCACAAGGAGGCATCCGGTTATGCTGTTCCTGATTTTCTCCATGGCAGCGGCGACTTTTGCGTCTTCCCTGATAAAGAGGGGTGGTGCCTGCATGAACCTGAAAATCTCGGAGGTGGACGCGACGCCCTCAGCTATCGCGGAGCCTATACTGCCGGCATCAGCCACACCCATGGCATCACCTGAACTGTTCAGGACGATGATGATGCGGGATTTAGCCTCCTTCATAAGTGATATGGCTCTTGTGAGGGAGGTATTTTCGGGGCAGGTGAGGGGGGGCTTCATTATTGCCGAAACGGGGGCTCCGGTGATGTAGGAGGCACCAAAGGCATCATTACCCGAAAACGGGATTCCTGAACCGGAAGAGGAGGCAGACAGGTATTCAATGCTTCCGTCATACCATTTCTCATCAGTGCCGTTATCTGTAATGATGATGTTCACGAGAGTCCAGACCCCGGTGCCATTTTTCCTTCTGAGCAGCACCTCCTTGTTCGTTATGTTCCGGCCGTTTCCGAGCGCCTGCCTGATCTGCTCGTACTGGTGGGGATCAGCAAACAAAGCATCAGGGTTTTGCTGATGAAGTTCCTTCAGGTCAGAGTACCCTATAATATTCAGTGCCGGGGCAGTGGCCTGGATAAATTTGGGTTTTTTCCCGGAGTTGATCCGAAAAAATCCTGTGGCCGTACTATCAAGTAGTGATGCGGGCAGTTGCAGTCCGGAAGCAGAAGACAGGCTGTGAGAGGGTCTGACAACGATAAGCACTGCCTGCCGGTCACCAAAAGTGATCCTCGACAGATCGGCATGACATGAGACCTGCTTTCCGGTACTGGTTTTGAGCATGCACTCGACATACTGCCTGGAGGTCAGCTCATCATACAATTTCCCGGGACTATCAGTGTCAGTGATCACCTGAGAGCTTATGATTTCAGAGATGGGGCGGTTAAGGATCTCCTCCCCGGTGAATCCTATCCATGAAAGTAGAGTTTTATTGGCCTGTAATCCCTGATCGGACCATATTATCACCCCTTCGGAGGCGGCCTCGGCAAGGGTTCTGTAGAGTTCCCTTGACCTATGTAGTTCCTCTTCGGCCCTGCTTTTCTTCTGTTCTATTTTATGGCTCTGCCGCGAAATTGCAAACAAAAGGGAAAAGATAACGAGGCCAAAGACCCCGGATATGGCAAGAGCCCTGATCTCCATACTCCGGATCTCTGTTTTGACATCTTCGATATAAATGCCTGTGCCGATAACCCAGCCCCAGGGCTCAAACAGCCTGACATAGGATAATTTGGGAACAATACGCGTAGAGTCGTCATTCCATTGCCACATATAATCCACATAACTATCACCGTTATCATCAACGGCCTTTACAAATTCAACAAAGATGGCCTTGCCACCGGAGTCATGAAAATCCGTCAGATCCTGTCCGTTAAGGTCAGGCCGGTAAGGATGAGCAATCATTACCGGCTGCCTGTCCGTAATCCAGAAATAGTCCTTCAGGTCGTCACCATACCTTATCGAATTTATTGCTGCCCTGGCCTGTTCCCTGGCCTCCGGTCCCTCAAGTGAACCTCCTTTTTCCAGGAAATGGTAGTGCTCCAGAAGGCTGTAAGCTGAAGCGGTCATTTCATGAATAAGGTTTCTCTTCCTATCCATCATAACCTTTTCGAAGCCCGGGATCAGGTAGAGGAAGATCATTCCGGCAAAAAGAATGACAGCCAACAATGCCGGCAGGTCTATCTTAAGCAGGAACAGCTTTCTTTTTCCTTTTGCAGAGGTCTCTTTCATCATCTTGCACACTAAGTGACTTTTTCATGCATCAGATTTAACATCCTTG
>JBHEOU010000145.1:0-4758 GCA_046260645.1 Bacteroidales bacterium
GCTTGAAGAGGTTGCCGCAGCGCTCCGCGGCATTCAGCTTTGCGTGCTGAGTACTGCCCCCGTGAAGATGATTTCCGGTGACGATCCGTTCCTGACCTGCATCATCAGGCCAGACACCGGCACAATGCGACAGCTTATTGAAGGCAGCTCGCTGGTCGTCACCCGGGCAGGGTACACCTCGGTCATGGAACTGGTGTCACTGGGGAAAGGTGCGGTGCTGATACCAACACCCGGGCAACCCGAGCAGGAGTACCTGGGTGATTATCTCAACGGACATCACGGGTTCATAACAGTTAAGCAACAAAAAATCAAAAACCTGCGCACTCTGGTTGAAAGTTACATGGATCCTCCACAGCAACTCCCTGACACTGTTTCAGCAGTCGGGAATTCTTCGCAACTGCCATATACTGTTCCGCCAGTCGGGAATTCATCACAACAACTGCCTGACAGTGCAGATCTTTTTGATCAGGCATTAACTCTTTTACTTGAGCAGAAAAAAGAGTGACAGCGCCATCACAGTAGTCCCGGCCAGCAGTCCCGTCCACACCTCTGCAGGGGTGTGATCACTCAGCCAGATCCTTGCCGACATCACTGCACCGCCGACAAAAACCACCGTGGTCAGCTGCCACACCGTATTGATATCATAGAACACTACCATGAATATAATAAGCACCAGCAGTCCTCCTATGCCGGCAGCATGCAGTGACAGTCTGTAGAAGGTGGTGATGAGAAGGGTGATGAGAGTGACAACGGCTATTGATATGAAGTAGGCTCTGAAGAGGTTCGGCACCTGCATCCTGAGAAGAAGCCAGGCGGTCAGGGTATACATCATCAGCGCGAAGGTCAGCAGTATGACCCTCTCATTGCGGTCACGGGCATTGAATGTGGTTATTGCGCCCCGGACCCAGAGGACGGCTGCCAGCGCCAGGGGGAGGAGAACGTTGTTGGTCAGCACCAGCACAAACATCAGCATCTTCAGCCTCGATGGGATGAAGGAGAGCAGGGTGGGAGAGCTGTATATGATCAGCAACCCGTACAGCGGGATGAACAGAGGATGGAATATCACCGAAAGTACCTCTGCTGTTTTCGTTCGCCAGCCCTTTTCTGCCTGGTTCATCTCATCTCCTTCCGCATCCTTGCAACGGGAATATTCAGTTGTTCACGGTACTTGGCGACCGTGCGTCGCGCTATCTGGTATCCCTTCTCCTGGAGTATCTCTGTCAGTTTCTCGTCTGTCAGCGGCCGCCGCTTGTCCTCACTGCTGAGACACTCCTGAAGTATCCTCTTTATCTCGCGTGTCGATACCTCATCGCCGGCATCGGTCTGCATGCCCTCGGAGAAGAAGAACTTCAGCGGGAAAATGCCGAAGTGAGTCTGTATATACTTGCTGTTGGCAACGCGCGAAACGGTGGAGATGTCAAGCCCGGTCATCTCTGCCACATCCTTGAGTATCATGGGCCTGAGCCTGGTGTCATCTCCCTCTATGAAATACTCCCTCTGGTATTCCAGGATGGCATTCATGGTCAGCAGGAGCGTGTTCTGTCGTTGCCTGATGGCATCAATGAACCATTTGGCGGAATCGAGCTTCTGCTTAACGAACATGATGGCGTCACGGTTCTGCTTTCCTGCCGCCTTATCACGGCTGTATGACTCGAGCATCTCACTGTAACCCCGGCTGACCTTCAGCTCCGGAATGTTACGGTTGTTCAGGCTCAGCTCGAGCCCGATGTCCGAATGCTCAAGGATAAAATCGGGTATGATATGCTGCGCCGACTTACTGTAGGGGTCGCTGATGACGCCGCCCGGCTTGGGATTGAGCTTCAGCACCTCGTCAATGATGCCCTTCATATCCTCTTCGGTGATCATCAGCTTCGACATTATCTTTTCATAATGCCTCCTCGAAAACTCTTCGAAGTAATCACTCAGGACGGTTTTGGCCAGGGCCACGTAACCTGCCGACGGGTCCTTTCGCTCCATCTGCAGCAGCAGGCACTCACGCAGGTCACGTGCACCCACGCCGGCCGGCTCCAGATCCTGTATGATCTTCAGTATCGCGTTGAGCTCATCCGTATCTGTGGTAATGTTCTGCAGGAAAGCGAGGTCGTCAACCATATTCTCAACCTCTCGCCGCAGATAGCCGTCGTCATCGATGTTACCTATAATATATTCACCCAGCATATCCTCCCTCTCGGTGTCTGATCTGAGGTTGAACTGTGATGTAAGGTTCTCATGGAATGATGAACCCGAGGCATACGGCATCTCATCCCTTCTGTCTTCATCTTTGGAGGTGTTATTCACCTGCAGGCGGTAGTCGGGGATATCCTCATCATTGAGGTAATCATCAAGGGCAAACTCCTCCTGGTCGCGCTCCTCCTGTTCAAAGTCGACCTCCTCCTCCTGCTCTCCCTGCACATCATCCTCATCAGGACCCTCCTCCAGGGCGGGGTTCTCCTCCAGCTCCTTCTTGATTCGCTGCTCGAGCTGCATGGCAGGCACCTCCAGCAGCTTGATCATCTGGATCTGCTGCGGCGAGAGCTTCTGGAGAAGTTTCTGCTGTAGTTTCTGGTCGAGCATACCGCCTGCCGTTCAGTGGGTTAAAACTCCGCATTCCGCGGGGTGCGCGGGAACGGTATCACATCACGTATGTTTGACATACCTGTCATGAACAGGATCATGCGCTCAAACCCCAGGCCAAAGCCCGAGTGCGGCACCGTGCCGAACCTCCTCGTGTCAAGGTACCACCAGAGATCCTTCACAGGCAGGTTAAGTTCCTCAATCCTCGCTGTCAGCTTATCCAGCTCCTCCTCCCTCTGTGAACCTCCTATGATCTCTCCTATACCCGGGAAGAGCACATCCATAGCCCTGACAGTCATGCCGTCATCATTCTGCTTCATGTAGAAGGCCTTGATGGCTTTGGGGTAATCAGTGAGTATAACAGGACGCTTGAAGTGAGTCTCAACAAGATAACGCTCATGCTCTGCCTGAAGGTCGCGCCCCCAGCCCACGGCATACTCCCACTTGCGGTCGGCAGCCTCGAGGATCTTTACTGCCTCCGTGTAGGGCAGCCTCACAAAATCACTTGCAAGGACGAACTCCAGCCTCTCAATGAGGCCGGTGTCTACCATCTTGTTCAGGAAATCAAGATCCTCCCGGCAGTTATCAAGGGCATACTTTATAAGATACTTGAGGAAATCCTCGGCCAGGTCCATGTTGTCATTAAGGTCCCAGAATGCCATCTCCGGCTCAATCATCCAGAACTCAGCCAGGTGACGGGGTGTGTTTGAGTTCTCGGCACGGAAGGTGGGGCCGAAGGTATAGATCTCCCCCAGTGCCAGGGCACCCAGCTCGCCCTCCAGCTGACCGCTCACGGTCAGGTTGGTCGGCTTACCGAAGAAGTCGGCTTCATAATCAATGGCTCCCTCCTTTGTGCGGGGCAGATCATTCAGGTCGAGGTTGGTGACGTGGAACATCTCGCCAGCCCCCTCGGCATCGCTGCCGGTGATGATGGGAGTATGCAGGTAAAAGAATCCCCTGTCATTGTAATACTTGTGGATGGCAAAAGCCATGGCATGCCTTATGCGCATCACCGCCCCGAATGTGTTGGTGCGGAAACGCAGATGCGCAATCTCCCTCAGGAACTCCATCGAATGACCCTTCTTCTGAAGAGGATAGCTGTCCGGATCGCACTTGCCGTAGAGGACCAGGTCCGTAGCAAGTATCTCAACACTCTGTCCCTTGCCCTGCGACGGCTCCAGTGTGCCTGTCACTCCTATGCTGGCGCCGGTGGTAATATCCTTCAGAAGATCCGCCGGGAAAGCGCTCAGGTCAATGACTATCTGTATGTTGTTGATGGTTGAACCGTCATTAAGGGCAACAAATGCCACATTCTTGATCTCTCTCTTTGTCCTGACCCATCCCTTTGCAAGCACCTTCTCCCCGGTCCCCGTATTTGCCAGCAGCTCCTTTACTCTTTTCCTCTTCATATATAATCAAGCTTTACGCTCACAAAAATAGCATTTTGTTCCTCTTGCCGTAACGGACAGATCACAAATGGCATTGTTTTTGTGCACAAAAGCAATTTTTCCTGTGGCAGCAGCGTTTCTCATAGGAGGATTACCCTTTTGAATTATCAACGAAAAAGGGTAATTTTAACTTTCAAACTGATAACGCGTACATTATGGAAGTCGACAGCAAGATAATTGTAGTGCCATGGGATTTCACTCCGGTGACGGATTATGCATTGCAGCATGCCATCAAGATATCACGTATGACTCACAATGACGTATGTCTGCTGCACATTGTTGAGAAGATCACCACCGAGGGGGGCATCAAGGCCAAGCAGGCTGCGATGAACATAAAGGGAAACGAGGTTGAGCGCAACTTCGGTGTCAAGGTAAAGACACACGTTCAGCGGGGCACCATCTTCAAGAACATACCCGAGTTTGTCAATGACCGCGGCGCATCACTGGTGGTGATGGGAACCCACGGCATGAGCGGCATGCAGAAACTGACCGGCAGCTGGGCGCTGAAGGTGATAGCCAAATCGAAGGTCCCCTACATTGTGGTTCAGGCACCGCCGGCCGACCAGGAGAGGTATCACAACATTGTCTGCCCCATCGACTGGCGGGCAGAGGAGAAGGAGAAGCTGTCAATGGCTATCTTCATGGGCAAATACTTTGATTCAAAGGTTCATATCCTGAAGGCAACCCGGAAGGATGAGTCGCTGGCCAAGAAGGCCAACCTGAACCTCAACTATAC
>JBHEOU010000146.1:0-4344 GCA_046260645.1 Bacteroidales bacterium
GGCACATATCCGATTCTCACGTAGTCATCGAGCCCGTCGTACCACCAATTGCGCGCTGTGGTAACGCATGCCTCCGTTGCCCTGGCGTAGTCAAATCCGCCGATGCCTTTAACGATGGCATCAGCAATCACCGGTACGGAGTGGTATCCTATCATGCACCAGTTCTCATTGGCATGGTGCGACCAGACCGGCAGCATATTATGAACGCTCTGGTCATAATGGGCCAGCATCGAGTTGATTATGTCTGCTGTGCGTGCCTGCTGAACGATGGTGAAGAGCGGATGCAGCGCACGGTAGGTATCCCAGAGAGAGAAGGTTGTATAGTTGGTGAAATCGCCGGCCGTGTGAGTATTCTGATCCAGTCCCCTGTAGTTATTATCGGTGTCCATAAAGATGGTGGGAGAGAGGAATGCATGGTAGAGTGCCGTATAGAAGCTGACGGTCTCATCCTGGTTCATCATTGTCACATTAACCTTTCCAAGCTCGCTGCGCCACAGCTCTTCTGCTCTCCGGCGAGTGTCATCGAAGTCCGGGCCGGGTGCTTCGCTCTTCATGTTTTCAATTGCCCCTGCGGTACTTACCGGTGACAATGCCACCCTCACGGTGATCTGTTCTCCCGGCAGGGTAAGAAAATCAAAATGGCCCTTTATGCGGCGCCCTGCTGCTTCAGGAAAATTCCGGCGCTGGTCAAAACGGCGCCAGAAGCCTCTGTACACCTGGGCCGGTTCTTCATTGACAAAGCCGTACGAGTCGACGGGTCTGGAGAATGCTATCGCAAAATAGAGTGTCCTCGTTCTGGCCCATCCGCTGGTCTGCCTGTATCCGGTAACCAGGGAATCATTTTCCACCCTGATGAATGTCCATACATTCTTGTTGTCGTAGTTGTAGATGCCATGAACCATATCGAGAATGATATGGGCCTCACCTCCCTTGTTAAATGTATATCGATGCACCCCTGTGCGTGTTGTGGCTGTCATCTCGGCGAGGATGTCATGGTCCTCAAGAGTCACGGCATAATATCCAGGTGAGGCTTTCTCCCTGCTGTGCGAAAAGGCTGACCGGTATCCTTTTTCAGGGGCATCTGCCGTTCCGGGGTTAAGCTGCAGGGCGCCTGTCGTCGGCATAATAAGGATGTCGCCGAGGTCGGAGTGGCCTGTACCGCTGAAATGGGTATGGGTGAATCCGACGATGGTGTTGTCACCATACTGGTACCCGGCGCAGTATTTATAAACATCCTTGTTATAACGCCCGTTGACCTCATAGGGTATGGTGTCGGTGTCAGGCGACAGTTGGACCATTCCGAAAGGTACCGTTGCCCCGGGGAAGGTATGGCCCATACGGTCGGTGCCGATGAAGGGGTTGACCTGTTTGAGGATATCGTGGTTTTGCGGGTAGGCTGATGCAGAAATCAGAAGGACCAGGCAGAAGGTGTATTTTTTCATGATGTCAGGAATTCATGACAAAATAAACAAATTTTATCTCTGTTCCTGGTAGCTTAGCACTTCCTGGTTATACTTCCTGTTCTCGAGGATGCGCACATATCGCAGGCCGGGTTTGTTCCGGTAATCTGAATATGCTTTTTGCGCCCAGGAGACAGCTTCATCGAGGTTGCCGTTGATCTCGCTGATGATGGCCATGTTGTAATGTGCCCTTCCCGCGATCTTCATCTTAGGATTATCAGTCTCCTTTTCCCACAGCTCGGCTGCTTCATCCCACTTACCCAGCTGTGCTCGCCGTTTGGCCACCTTGAAATTGTCGGTGCCCTTCACAAAGTAATCGCGTGTCACCCTGAGCCGGTATGGTATCAGCCTCAGGGCATAGATATGGCCGGCCTTCCTGCTGACCTCCCTGACGGCATCCTTACGGTGAATCATTCCGGCCACTGCTGCAACGGGGTTTATTCCTTTGCCGGCAAAGACGACCGACTCCGCCACGATATGTTCATCAAGGATTGCCCTGTCAGACGGAGAATAGATCCTCCAGCCTGTCTTAACCAGTGTCTCCATTGAGGCTTTATGGTACAGTGCCGGTATCTCCCCAAGAGGTGTCTTCACTTTTGTTGGCTCGGTGGAGTAATTTACCCGCGTGTCGGTGTCATAGAGCTCAAGTGCAAAGAGTGCCTGTGTGCCGTTATCGCGACAGATGCCTTCCACCTGGTCCCATGTCAGGGGTGCGGGCATGCCCCCGAGGCCGGAAGATCTGAACTTCAATCCGCTCAGCAGCTTCCCCTCATTGAACCTGTCATTGGCAGCAAGCTCATCAGTGACACCCTTTATTGCTTCAAGGGTGCCGATGGAATCAAGGTCAGCACCCTCAAGTGAGAGCAGCCTGTCAAGGGCATCGAGCGATTTTGTCTGATCGGTAGGAGTTGACCGGTCGATGATGCCGATGGTCTTTATCTCCGGGGCTATTGTCACCGGCGCCGGATTTGTGATGTTCAGGTAGAGCTCCTGTGTGGCGCATGATACGGCGGCCGCTGCCAGGAGCGGCAGAATGAGGTACTTCTTCATCAGGGATACATTTTGGTTCTTCTAGTGTAAAAACTTGCCCCTGAATAGTATTATTGTTTCAATTGAATGATAATGAACGGTCAGATATCCGGCATCCGATAAATAATACCGTATGTTCTGCGAACAAAAGGGTTACGTGGTGCCTCTGAACGCTGCACTATTATATAACCTGCAGCCATCAAAAGCCCGCAGAGCTTTCCCCGATCACAACCAGGCGTACCGGGGTTTAAAGTATTGTAAGCTGCATCACACACATAAAGACCACTCCCCGAAGAGGATACGCATCTTGCCAAAGCCATGAAACTCAGGCTCCGGAGCTCTCAAGGCTATTGAGGGGAAGTTATATAGGCAACAAAATATTAAATATTTAAATTAATTCATTAATTTTGTGCTATCAAAGTAATAGGATATATAGTATAAATATAATGAAACAGATTTTACTCACAGCGTGGTTAACAGCAATCCTGGTTTTAGTATTTCCGGTTCCATCTGGAGCACAGGTAAAAGCAAAGCTTATTCTGCCAGAAAGCAAAGTTACTGTGAGGGGCACTTCATCATTGCATGACTGGGAGGTCACATTTGAAAAGTATGATGCTGAGTTTGATATCAGACATAATGACGACGGAAAAATGTCAATCAACAATGTAAATACCATTTTTTCCGGTGTTTCGGTAACCAGTGACAACAACATAATGACCGGCAAGGCGCGAGATGCTTTGATGGTCAGGGAACATCCTGAAATAGTCTTTATCTCTGACGGGACTGATAATGTGATAAATAATAACGGTAAAATTACCGGTATCCTGAATGGCAAGCTCAGTCTGAGAGGTATTTCAAAGTCAATAGAGTTCTCATTTTCAGGTAGTATCAATGGTGACAAGATCATTATTTATGGATCTGAGGAGGTAAATATGGCTGACTACGGCATAAAGCCTCCTACCGCATTGCTGGGTACACTTAAGACAGGAGAAAAGGTCACCGTAGAGGTGCAACTAACTTTTCTCAATCCAGGTGACAATCGCGGCAGCAACTGATAAACTTGTTATAAACAAATAGATATAATGAAAAAAAAGTTCTTACTTATTTTGTCCGGGTTCATATTCTCGCTTGCTATTCACGCGCAGTTTGAAGAACCGAAACTTGACACTGCCGGGTTTGAAAAAATCAAGGTGCGGGTGGGTGCGGATTTTGCCATGCAGTATCAGTTATTGAATCACTATGCCGACAGTGCACTTATACCTTTAGGCAAGGGATTCAACCTGCCGACTGCCAACCTTATTACTGAGGCAGTACTTGCACCCGGCATAAAGGTGAACCTTGTAACGTACCTCTCTGCCCGTCATCATAATGAGGCATGGGTCAAGGGCGGTTACCTGCTTATTGATGCTTTACCTTTTATTCAATCAGATGTGGTTGACCGGATCATGAAGAATCTGACTATCAAAGTCGGTGACATGGAGGTGGACTACGGTGATGCGCACTATCGCAGGTCTGATAATGGGAATGTCACTCACAATCCATTCGTTGGCAATTACATTATTGACGCATTTACGACTCAATTCGCTGCTGAGTTTCTGTTTCGGAGGAATGGCCTGTTGGTGATGGGTGCGGTCTCAAACGGTACTCTGAAACCTGCACTGACAGGATACAGTCCTTCGTCAGGTTATACGGCCTATGATACTCACAAAGAGCTTGCCTGGTACTGGAAGGCAGGTTATGATAAGCAGTTCACAGACGATCTGAGGCTACGCCTGACGCTATCAGGTTATCACAGTCCCCAACATCATTTTGGTTCACTCTATTATGGAGACCGTACCGGATCGAGGTATTATCT
>JBHEOU010000146.1:4354-4749 GCA_046260645.1 Bacteroidales bacterium
ATAATGCGGCAGACGTTGACATCACCAAAAACCATCTCAGCGGAAACTGGGGTCCGGGTTTTACGAATAAAACCAATTCTCTGATGCTAAATCTTTTTGGTGATTATAAGGGGCTGGAATTTTTCGGCACATTTGAAAAATTCAACGGTACCCTGCTTTCCGGTGCGGAATCCGAATTTAGTCAGTATGCAGTGGAATTGATTTACCGTCTGGGTAGCAGAGAGCAGGTTTTTGGTGGCGCCCGGTATAACAATGCCTGGAATGGCCTTGAGCAGTCAGTATCACGTTTCCAGGCTGTTGCAGGATGGTTTATGACCGAATCAATAGTCCTCAAGCTTGAGTATGTTAACCAGGATTACACGGAATTTATTTCGAACTATGGCGCAGAAGCCGGG
>JBHEOU010000147.1:0-4732 GCA_046260645.1 Bacteroidales bacterium
CGGAGAACCTTTGCCTGACCATGTTTGCGATAATGCTCCCGCAAAGTCTCCTTAACCACATAAACCGCATTTTTTCTTAAGCGTGTAACAAAATACACCTCATTCTGCGACCATAATGCGAACTGATGATAGTAGTTATAGGCTTTGTCAAAGACAACCATGCTATGCGAAAGCAACTCCAGACTCTTTAAGAATACCTGGTCATTGGCTCTGGCCGGCGTGATTTTAATAAATCGTCCAACCGACTGAACTGCATCTATCAGCATATGAACCTTCAGACCACCCTTCCTCTTGCCGTCTCCGCTGGGGTTACGGCCTACACCCTTTAATATATCACTGAACAGGTGGATCGTTGTGGAATCGATCAGAAGTACCTCTTTAAATGTTAATCCAAAAGTTCGGCTGTCCGATAAAAAACTCTGATAATGGTTCACCAACTCAAAATACAGTTCCTCAAAAAACTTGCTGCTCCTATTGCGCAGACCGTCACAGGCAGTACTCTTTGCCGGAGCCTTCTCCAGCCCCAGGTGATTAAGCTTACCGCCCATGGCCCGCAACCCTTCGCATATCTCAGTCATCGAATCACATCGACTTAATATCCCGAACAGCATTGTGAAAAGGTGTGTCCTGGTCTTGAATGACTTGTAATAATAATCACTCCCATGCTTCCTTATTAGCCCGCTTATGTCAACTCGATCCACCAAATTCATTATCTGTTTGAAAATCGGCTGTCCGACAAATTTTATTTCTGTAATTTTACCCATGTTGTAGTCAGTTTTACGCAAAAACCAAATTACAACATTGGGGGAAACCTTTGGGGAGTACCCCTTCTTTTTATTATTTTAGTCGGACACTAGTGATTCTTAATGCCTCTCTATTGCCTTCTCAATGTTTTCTATGAACAGATCAAACAAAAAATCCGTGTCTGTCGGTCCGCCGGAGGCTTCGGGGTGGAACTGTGTCGAGAAGAAGGGCTTCGAGACATGCCGCATCCCCTCGTTGGTGTTGTCATTGACATTAACGAAGAACGGCACCCACCCTGCGGGCAAAGTGTTGTTGTTCACCGCGAAACCGTGATTCTGTGAGGTAATGTAAGCCCTCTCTGTTCCCACCATCAGCACCGGCTGGTTATGGCTGCGGTGCCCGTAACGCAGCTTGTAGGTGTCGGCCCCCGCCGCCAGCGCCATAAGCTGGTTGCCAAGGCAGATGCCGAAGATCGGCCTGTCATCATCAAGCGACTTCCTTATATTATCTATAGCTGTGAGGCACATCTTGGGATCACCCGGCCCGTTGGTCAGGAACAATCCGTCATACTCCTCCGCACTGTAATCATAATCCCACGGCACCCTGACGATAGTCGTATCACGTTTCAGCAGGTTGCGAATGATATTGTACTTCACACCGCAGTCGACCAGCATGATGCGATAACGGCCGCTGCCGTAAACCTGTCGTGAGGCCGTGCTCACCTCGGCCACGAGGTTGACCTTGTTCGGGTCATAGAAATCAGTCGCGGTACACTCAGGCTCCACCTTACCAAGCATCGCTCCCTTCTCACGTATATGTTTTGTCAGCGCCCGGGTGTCGATGCCGTAGATGCCCGGCACATTGCTTCTCTTCAGCCACTCGTCGAGGCTCTCAATGGCGTTCCAGTGGCTGTATTCAAAGGAGTAATCGGAGACGATGAGGGCAGAGATATGCACACCGGATGATTCATAGAAGAGGAAGAGGTCATCCTGTTCACTCTTTCCCGGGGCGCCGTAGTTGCCTACCAGCGGGTAGGTTAAGCAAAGAATCTGCCCCCGGTAGGAGGGGTCTGTCAGGCTCTCGGGGTAGCCGGTCATGGCGGTGTTGAAGACCACTTCGCCAACGGTCTGGCCCGGGGCACCGAAAGACCACCCGCGGTAGACGGTGCCATCCTCCAGCGTCAGCCTGACACTCAGTCTGTCGTTGTTTCTCATCCTATCCTTTTATTGCACTTTTTATCTGTCCGAGGGCCTTCTCCACCACCGATCGCGGGCACGCCAGGTTCATCCTCATGAACCCATCCCCTCCCGGGCCAAACCGTGATCCCTCATTCATACCCACCCCGGCCTTCTCAACAAAAAACTTATGAAGCCCGGCTCCGTCAAGTCCCATGCCCCTGCAGTCGAGCCATATCATATAGGTAGCCTCCGGCCGTACAGGCTTAATCTGTGGCAGGTGCTCACGGCAGAAATCCATCACCAGATCGACGTTTGCCTGCACATACTGCATCAGCTCTTCAAGCCACCCGTGGCCGTGAGTATAGGCTGCCTCCGAGGCCACATTCCCGAAGATATTCCCGAGGTGCAGGTGCAGCCCCACCAGTGTCCTGCGGTATTTATCCATCATGAAGGGGTCAGGTATTATCATTGATGAGGTTGAGAAACCTGCCAGGTTGAATGTCTTGCTTGGAGCCATGCAGGTAACGGTTATTGAGGCGGCTTTTTTAGAGATCGAAGCCAGGGGTATGTGTCTGTGACCCGCAAGTATCAGGTCAGAGTGTATCTCGTCTGAGAGGATGATCACCCCCTTCTCGTGGCAGATCTCAACAATCTCCTCCAGCTCCTCTCTTCGCCAGGTTCTTCCCACCGGGTTATGGGGGTTGGAGAGGATGAGCATCCTGGCATCAGGAGTGATAGCCCTGCGCAGTCCTTCAAAATCCATAACCCATCCTTGCGGGGTCTCAACCAGGTTGTTGAACACCAGACGGCGGCCGTGATCAGTGACAGCTCCGTGGAAAGGGGTATAGACGGGAGGCTGGATGATGATCTCATCGCCGGGGTTAGTAAATGCCAGGGTGCACATGTTCAGCGCCGGCACTACGCCCGGACTGAACTCTATCCATTCGCGCCGCACAGCCCATCCGTGACGCTCTGCCAGCCATGCAATGAATGAACTGAAATATGCATCAGGCCTGTAGGAGTATCCGAAGATCTCATGCTTCAGCCTGGAGGCAAGAGCTTCAGTTATGAAGGAGGGTGTCCTGAAGTCCATGTCAGCCACCCACATCGGTATGACATCGGCTCTTCCGAATACCTCTTCTCTAAAATCGTATTTGATGCAACTGGAGTTCTCCCGGTTGATCACCTCATCAAAGTTCCACATCAGGGATTTATTAATGATCCGGGATGCAAAGATAGAAGAAAATGACAATGAACAACCGGAGCGGTCCGGCTGATTAATGTGCTCAATATTGCTATTCTGTCATGTTGTAAATTATTGTTGAAATATTATTCCTTCAGAATACCTAAAAGTCTTATTTTTACAAAGCCAAACACAAGTACCAAAAAACAACTTTATGAAAAAAATTTTCACAAAGATCCTGGTTGCTGCAATGATCGTTGCCGTAGCCGGTTCATCCTCCTGCAAAAACAGGGGTGAGTCGAAAAAGATGAAAGAGATCAACAGGATGGAACTTGAAGCCCTTGAACAGAAGATCGAAGAGAATGTTTATCCTCTTCCCACCTCTGCCGAGGTGATCAAGCAACTTACAGAGATGGATCTCGGTTACATTCTTGGCGCAACAAATCCTCCCGGTAATGCACGCAACTATGTTGAGAGCTATAACAGGTCAGTCAACCTGGGGGTTTACGGTGCCGATCTCAGTTATTCCACCCTGTACAACATGCAGCAGGATGTAATCGACTACCTGTCGGCCATCAGCTCCCTGGCCCTTGAGCAGAACCTGTCAAAGATATATGATGAATCCCTGTATGACAGGATCAAAGCCAATTTTGACAACAGGGACACGCTGGTGAACATTCTGACAAGTGCTTTTGACCGTACTTATGCATACATGGTTGATGCCGGACAGGCCAACCTGGCAATGCTGATGGTAGGGGGAGCATGGGTTGAGGGCATGTATCTTACTCTTTCCGTCTCTGAATCAGGCGGTCATCTGTCAGGCTTCGAGTCGGTTCTTCTCGAACAGAAGGAGTCGTTTGAACTCTTCGAAGAGCTGGCAAGACCTCATAACGAAGATCCTCTTGTAGCCAGGATACTTGCCGAACTCCAGCCTGTGCGTGAATTCTATGCAGGTGTCGGCACCAGCCTTACATTAGAACAAATCGAGGCGATGAAGAAAGCCGTGACCGCGATCAGGTCTGAACTTATTAAGTAAACAATCAAAATAGATTAAGACCGCAAAAAAAACTTGCGGTCTTTTTTTGAGGTTATGAGGGAATCAGTATTACATGCACTGATACATATTTTTGCCATTATCTCTACCGTAAACCCTGCAGGGGTGACATCGAGAGGGAAAAAGATCCTTCGTGGCTACCTCAGGAGGTATCTCAACCAGGAGCTTGAGGAGGAGTACTTCAAGCTCTATGAAAACAACCTTCATTTCTATGAGCGCGAGCTCAGGGCAGTGGAGGAAGGGGAGCTCTCCGATGAAAACTCCCTGATCACCTTTCAGATCACCAATATCTGCAGGCAGATAAAGAAGGGGCTTTTCATTGAGGAGAGGATGATTGTTTTCCTGCAGCTCCTGGAATTTGTCTATGAGGACAGCACCATATCCGAGCAGGAGTCCTCGATTGTGGATATCGTTGCGCGTACGTTCAACATTTCAGCCAGGGAGAAGACCAATGCCTCAGCCTTCATGCTCGGCATGAGGTTCGACAAGATCAGTCCTGACTCTTTCCTCTCCATCGAGGGAGAGGACAATATCGGGGATGCCTCCTCGAGGTTTGCCAACTACCATGAATGG
>JBHEOU010000148.1:0-1554 GCA_046260645.1 Bacteroidales bacterium
GTAAGTATCTGCCTGATACATACTTTGCACCACTGGCTCTTACATCCAACAGTGTCCTCAGTGCACCTGTTGTCTTTTGCGGGTATGGCTTCACGTCACCGGCTGACTCACTTGAATGGAATGATTTCAGCGGCATCGACATCAAGGGCAAATGGGTTCTTATGCTCAGGGGTTACCCCGAGTCAAATCCGGCGGCAAAGCCATATGAAGAGATAAGCTCAGACCGGATGAAGGTCATGAACGCACGGGAGAACGGCGCTGCAGGTGTGCTTCTTGTGTCCGGAGAGAAGTGGGATCCGGCGGATAATCTTGAAAAGCCCTCCCGTGGCGAAGGGAGCGCCGGCATTCCGGTGCTGCATATTAAGAGAGGCGTTGCTGACTCTATACTCAAGCCCTCGGGTCACACTTTGGGCGAGCTGGAAGAAAGGGCTGATGCAATGACGGCGACCGGCAGCTTCATCACCAGATCCGTTGCCGATGCAGAGACAGAGGTAATTGCAAGGCAGGCCAACACCGCCAATGTGGTCATGAAGCTTGGAGACACCCAGCCTGGCAGTGAATACGTCATCATAGGAGCTCATTATGATCATCTTGGCATGGGAGGTCCCGGTTCAGGAAGCAGGACTCCTGACACCGTCGCCATCCACTACGGCGCTGATGACAACGCTTCGGGGGTGGCACTGATGATAGAACTGGCAGAGAGACTCGCCGCTGAGAAACAGAAATATGCCCGGGGTATTTTGTTTGTTGCCTTCTCCGGTGAGGAGATGGGGCTGCTGGGGTCCAAGTACTTTGTTGAGAATATGGGTATCGACCCTGCCACCGTCAATCTGATGGTTAACCTTGACATGGTCGGCCGGCTGAAGGAAGGCAACGGGTTGCAGATTGGAGGCGTAGGGACTGCCACTGGATTGCGTGACAAAGTGGCCTCATTTAATGACACCTCTGAGCTGAGCCTCAGTTTCACGGAAGAAGGTTACGGTCCTTCCGACCACTCCTCATTTTACGCAAAGGATATCCCTGTCCTTATCTTTACCACCGGGGCTCATCTCGACTATCACACTCCTTTTGACACCTGGGACAAGCTTAACTACGACGGGATGGTAACGATAGGTGATCTGCTGTACGATATAGTGAACGACGCTGCAGGCGAATCTGGCAGGCTGGCCTTCACGGAAGCAGGGCCAAAGAACCCCTCGCAGTCAATGAGCCGCAGGCGCGGAGTAACATTCGGCATCATGCCCGATTTCGCCGGAAATGTAAAGAACGGTCTTCGAGCCGACTTTGTCACCCCTGGCAAACCGGCGGCATTGGGCGGAATGGAAAAGGGAGATATAATAGTAGCTATTGAGGACAAGCCTGTAAACAACATAGAGGATTACATGTACAGGCTAAGCCAGCTCAAACCCGGACAGACGGTAACTGTTGAGGTCATTCGCGGCGAGAAACGTGAGTTGTTGATAATTCAGTTATAAACAGACTAATCAGCTGGATATGAAAAAAATTCTCTTCTGGACTGTAGCTGTGCTTATAACAGTGGCAGCGGCAATGTAC
>JBHEOU010000148.1:1642-4660 GCA_046260645.1 Bacteroidales bacterium
TCTCCATGTTACATGACGGCACTGTTCTCGCGGGTGTTTTACCCTCCCAGCCTGAAGCCGGCAAACTGGAATATTACATTGTTCTCACAGCTCCCTCCGGCAGCCAGGTTGCAATAGCCCGTGAAAAGCCGGTGGTCATAAGGTTCAAGGGCAACGTTCCCGCGGTGATTATGATCCCGCATATCCTCATAATGTTCTTTGCCATGCTTCTCTCGAACCTGGCAGGCATCACGGCAGCCTCCGGTCTCACAGAGCAGAGGAGATACGGGCAGTGGGCACTATGGCTGCTCCTTGCCGGTGGAATGATCCTTGGGCCCCTGGTGCAGAAATTTGCATTCGGTGATTTATGGACAGGGATTCCCTTCGGGTGGGATCTGACTGACAACAAAACCCTGATTGCAGTCATCGCATGGGTAGTGGCGGTGGTGATGAACAGGAAGCGCCCGCGACCCGGATATACAATAGCTGCAGCCATCATACTGCTGCTGATCTATTCCATTCCTCACAGCCTCTTCGGATCGGAACTTGATTATGCCTCCGGGGTGGTTACACAGGGTTGAAAATTTATTTTATCCTCTTACAGCTTTTTTTTACCTTGGATGCAGCATTCGCATGCAACTCCCGTCATTAAATTGAAGAGTTCAAAAACGTGGGTGCAGCATCAAACATATCTAAACCAGATCTTGCATTAAAGATGGAAAATGTTGAAGCAGCATTCAGGAACATCCACCAGGACCTGATCGACGGGTGTCGTGAAGGAGACCAGAAGGCGCAGTTCCAGGTTTACAAGCTTTATTATAAGGCGATGTTTAATACGAGCCTGCGTATTGTGAACGATGACATGGAAGCTGAAGATGTGATGCAGGAGGCGTTCCTCTCAGCTTTCGAAAAGATAAATACCTACTCGGGTACCGTCAGCTTCGGTGCATGGCTGAAGCGAATAGTGGTCAACAGATCACTTGACGCCCTGGGGAAAAGGAAAGCGATCTTTGAAGATATTGAAAGTCACGCAGAAATCCGGGATGACAGCAATGAAGATGCTGCCTACAAGGAGGAACTGGAATCAAAGGTTGAAGAGGTGAAAGCTGCCATTGAAAGGCTGCCCGAAGGATACCGCGTGATACTCTCTCTCTATCTTGTCGAGGGCTATGACCACGATGAGATAGCGGAGATGCTCCACATCTCAAGCAGTACCTCGCGGTCACAACTGTCGAGGGCAAAGCAGAAGCTGGTGAGTGAACTTAAGAACAGAAAAAAACAGGCATAATGAATACAATTGAAGAAATAATCAAAAGAGGAAGAGGCAACTTTGACGACAGGGAGCCGTCAGAAGGGCACTTCGAGAGGTTCAGCTTTAAGCTGGCCACCCGTCTGCATGCCGTCAAAGCCAAGCGGAGTATCCTTCCGTACCTGCTCAAGGCAGCCGTTGTGACTCTCCTGGTGACCCTCTCATCGCTCTATACCTTTGACCACTTCGTGAGGCCGAACCTGAAGAGGACAATGACGCTCAGTGAAGTCTCACCAGAATACCGCGAGGTTGAAAATTACTACGTCAGCCAGGTCAGCTTCATGGAAAATGAGTTTGTAACCCTTGACCTGACAAACCCTGAGCAGAAGGAAACGCTTCTTAAAGAGATGGCATCAATGGATTCGGTCTACGTGGAGCTGCAGAAGGAGCTCAGGGCCAACCCCAATGACCAACGCATCATCGATGCAATGATAAAGCATTACCAGACCAAGCTGGAAGTAATGAACTACATACTTGACCAGCTCAGACAGATAAAAGCAGAAACAGTAAATCCAGTCAGCCATGAAAAAGTCATTATCTAACCGCAGGGTGGCACTGTTCGCAGCATTGCTGTGCGCAGTCACCCTTACAGCCTCTGCTGAAGAGGTTAAGAAGGAGTACCAGAGAGAAATGGTACCCACTGACAACACCACTCTCAAGGTTATCAATAAGTTTGGTGCCGTGGTAACGGAAACGTGGGACCAGAACAAGATTGTGGTGAGTGTCACCGTAAGAGTTGAACATCCGTCAGCCGACAGGGCCAGGAAGCTCCTCGACATGATTACTGTCGAATTCACCGAAGAGGGAGGAAACCTGACAGCCGAGACAGTCTTCAGCTCCGACTTCTCATCGACATCCTGGAAGGGGACGAACAACAACTTCAGCATCAACTACAACATAAAAATGCCGGCCAGTATCAACCTTGACATCGTCAACAAGTACGGTAACACTGTGGTTGACAAGGTCTCCGGTCTTACCCGTCTCAATGTGAAGTACGGCGATCTGACTGTCAACAAGCTCTCAAGAGGTAATGTAAAACCTCTCAACAGCCTGGTTATTGCCTACGGCAAGGCCACCGTTGAAGAGCTTGGCTGGGCGGAGATCAATGCCCGCTACTGCGGCATGTTCAGAGTGCAGAGAGCGACAGCACTACTGGTTGACAGCAGGTACTCGAAGATCTCTGTTGAAGAGGTCAGCTCACTGGTGGCCGACAGCAAATATGACGGATACACCATCGGCAATGCCACTAACATTGTATTGAATGGTGGGTACACTGATCTCAATTTCAAGAGAGTGAACAAAAAGCTCGAGGCTGAGACCAAATACGGTAACCTCGCGGTGGAGAGGATACCTGCCGGATTTGAAATGATAACAGTCAAGGCTGGCTACTGCGCAGTGAGGCTGGGTATTGACCCTGCTGCCTGCTACATGCTTGACGCAAGCACCTCTTACGGAAGCCTCAAGATAGATGACGCCGAATTCTCGCCTGACAGGCGGATCATAGGCAACACTTCGTCTGAGATGGCAGGGAAGGTAGGCAAGTGCAGTAATCCAACATCAACGGTTAAGGTAAATACCTCTTACGGGTCAGTAAGGCTCGATTAAAAAGCTTGGGTTTTATTACTCATTTGACGCGGCGCCAGGGACAGGGCGCCGCGTTTTTTTGTTACGGGCGGCGGCGTGGCTGCTGCTGCAGCGGCGACGGGGCTGCTGCTGCGGCCGTGGCGGGG
>JBHEOU010000149.1:0-4620 GCA_046260645.1 Bacteroidales bacterium
GACATCGGAGGCCCTGAAGGAGTCAAAAGACTACCTGCTTTATCTTGAAAATGAGGTGACAAAAAAGCCGGAGAAGAAAAGAACCGGGTACGCAGAGAATGACGCCAGCAGAAGAGAAGTATTTCTTAATGCTTCCACGTCTGCAAAGTCCCTTATCGGTGAACTGGAATCAATGGAGGCAGCCCTGGCCCAGGCATCACCGGCACAAGCCGATTCACTAATCGGGGCGGCGATTCCTCTCATTATGCAGTCGAAACTGCTGAAGGCGAGGATCTATTCATTCGATCTGCTGGCACACCTTCAGGCCAGGACAAAACAGCATGAGAAAAGCAGGGAGCATACAGCCCAGCTGATTCAGAATATATCCGGCATCAATAACAGGGTCAATGCCCTGAGCCCCGGTTCGGCACCGGAAATGCTCTACAATGAGCTTGCCTCGATTGAAAAGGACATTGAGCCGCTGAAAAAACAGTCGCCCTATACCCTTCTGATGATGAGGGTTGTGGAGATCGGCCTGCCTCTGCTGTTAAGCCTGCTGGCACTGTTCTTCGCAATCCGGTATACGCTGACTGAACAGAGGACATTTGAGATCAAGGAGCTGCTTAGTCAGAGGAACAGGGAGAGTAATGACGGCACAGGGCAGCCGGGTGAATTGCCGGCAGTTTAATTATAAAATGGAGAGCAATGACATTCAGCATCAAGGGACGTAATTTCATTCAGGATGATAAAAAGGTATTTCTCAATTCGGGAGAGATACATTATTTCAGGATCAGTCGCGGACTGTGGGACAGGCACCTTGATGAGGCCGTGAAGGCCGGCCTCACGTCAGTAAGCACATATGTCCCCTGGGCCTGGCATGAGGAAGAGGAGGGACTGTTCGACTTTGACGGCTCAACGTGCCCTGAGAAAGACCTTGAAGGATGGCTCCGCAGTTGCTACGCTCATGGGCTGACTTGCATTGTAAAACCGGGCCCCTTTATCCTGGCTGAATTCAGGGGTGCGGGATTGCCTGACTGGTTCCTCGACAGGTATGGTGAGGAGGTCCGCATGCGTACCCGCGATGGCATGATGGTCATGAGTGACGGTGTCAGCCTCTTCAATGAAAAGTACCTTGAGAAGGTGGGGCTATGGTATGATAAGATCATGCCACTGATCAGCCGGAATGAGGCAGCATCGGGCGGGCCGGTAGTTATGATGCAGTTATGCAATGAGATTGGATTATTCTCCTGGCTGGCCAGGCAGGCTGACTATGGCAACGCCGTGAGAGAAAAGTTCATCTCGTGGCTTAAGGAGAGGATAGGAAGCATCAATGAGGTGAATAAGCTATGGGGAACAGAGTACACCGGTTTTGACCGCCTTGAGCTCCCGCCCGACGGTCAGACACCGTATACTTCGGCCGGAGACCGGGGACGCGACAATGAATGGCACCTGTTCTGGAGGAGATACTATGGTGACTATCTTAGAATGCTTACCGCCATGACCAGGGATAGAGGAGTGACGGTCCCCCTTTATCATAATCTTCCGGGATGGATATATGGTTCCGGATACGAGTTCCCGGTCAATATTACCATGTATGAGGATCTCTTTAATGAGAAGAGTGAAATCATATTCGGAATCGATCATATCCCCGAATTCGTCTCATACCGGAATATGCATGATGACAGGATCATTAATGACATAACCGGAGCGATGCAGGGAAGGGGGCCACTATTTGCCGCCGAGTTCCAGAGCGGATCACGTGAATATCACGTTGTGACGAACCCACGCGAGATGGACCTGTTCTATAAGGCAAGCATTGCCAACGGCCTGACGGGATGGAACTATTATATGTTCTCACAGGGACGGAATCCGGAGAGGAAAGGGTATTCAGGAGAATCTTTTTACTGGTTCACTCCCCTGACGGCAGAAGGTGAGCGAACAAGCGCATTCGCTTCAGTGGAAAGAATGAGCCGGATGCTGAAAGTCTCAGGAGACATCATTGTTGAAGCGCAGCGAAGGGCAGAGGTATGCGTACTCTTTTACCCGCCCGCCTATGCCACTGAGCTTGAGCGACCTTCCGGCGGTAGCGGCCTCAGGTTTGTTCCCTCTGCCATACGCAGACCGGCTTATTTTGACGGGTTGCTCAGGGTGTTACAGGTTCTCAACATAGACTATGACATGGCTGACCTGAACAGGGCTACGGCAGAATCATTAAGCCGCTACAAACAGGTATGGGCCTTCGTTACCGATGAGATGGATGCCCCGGCGCAACAGACAATAGCCAATTACATCACCGGCGGAGGAAATGCCGTCATATACCCTTATATACCTGACCGTGAGCTGTCTCAGAAAAAGTGCACTGTCCTGCGTGATGCGCTGCACCTGTCGCCGTCAGGTTACGAGATCATTGATTCACCGCTTATGGATTTCCTTGGTTTCAGGGACATCAAGTGCAGTAATCCGATTATGACCTTTACAGAGGAGTCGTTGGCCGGGACTGAAATAATTGCACGGACCATTAACGGCACTCCATGCGGATTCACCGGTAATGTGGGGAAAGGAATTGTGACATACATCGGAACCTGGATCGGGTTCGACACAGAGGGACACAAGCCGGTATATGAAGCTATCGTGGAAAGGTCCGGAGCAAAACTGAGACAGGCATCGTCAGCCAATGATTATCTGACAGTCAGGGAACGGTTTGCCGGGGACGATAAGGCCCTGCTCTTTGTAGCAAATTATTATAATGAGGAGCGAAGCGGGACGGTCACATACACTCACCCGAAATCAGGGGAGGCTGTAAACATGCCACTGTCCGGCAAAGAGATCACCTGGCCTGCTTTATATAGTGTGCTCACCCCGTTATGCATGGAAATTCCCAAAGGACTGCATATCCTGCACTCTACTTCAGATATCCTCGGCCACGAAATGAAGGATGGAGAATTGTGCATCACACTCTGCGGCGATCGCGACCTGGAAGGAGAAACAGTCTTCGAAGGTCACAGTACAGTTAATATCAGGTCAGCCGATATTGATGGAACCCATGTCACACTTACCCGGATTGGTGATCGTATTGTGTTGACATACAGGCATAAACACAAGAAGGAAATGGTTCTTAAAATCAGAATCAGTTGATGAAAATAAGTAACTCCGTCGGGCTGTCAGCCGGCTTTTTGAAAAACGGTCTGGTAAGTTCAATTGATGCAGATCCTGTAAAGATAAGCCTCAGGACATCTTCCGAAAATTCAGGAGCCTCTGCAAATATCTGGCTGAGGAAAAGAGGCGGACTGATTGAGTACCGGCCCCTGATGGGTCCGGGCAGTGACACCAGGTTTCGTGCCGGGAAAAATTATTTCAGGGTCGTCGGCAGTTGGGATGGACTGGAATATGAGTGTCTCCTTCAATTGTCTGAAAAGAGCCTGAGCTGGAAGTGGAGCGTGGATATCCTGAATAACTCAGGTGAAGGCCAGATGCTTGATCTGATCTATGTTCAGGACGTAGGTCTTAAAGTTGCCGCGTCCGGACCGGTAAATGAATATTATGTGAGCCAGTACCTGGAGCGGAGGATACTTGAAGACGCTGTGTACGGTTCAGTCATATGCTGTCGTCAGAACATGAAGGAGGCCGGCGGCCACCCATGGCTTATGATAGCATGTGTTAACGGTGCTGTTGCCGCAAGCACTGACGGAATGCAGTTTTACGGCCGGACATACCGCCAGGCAGGTATCCCGGAAGGAGTCAAATCAGACAGGCTGGGAGGGGAATATGCCGGGGAATCTTCTGTTGTTGCCCTTCAGGAGGCGGCGTTTGACCTGCCTGCCGGAGCGAGGCACAGGAGCTCCTTTATGGCAAAGTTTATGCGCAACCATCGCCCCGCCACCTCAGTGTCAGACCTTGACAGACTTCCCGGCCTCCTGAGTGAATTTGCCCGTCAGCAAGTGACTTACGATAAAGGTGACTGGATGAATCCAGTAAACAGTCTGTTCAATCGCCCCGATTTCCTGCAGGCTGAGGATCTGAATGAGGCAGAGCTGGAGAGATTCTTCGGTATTGAGAGACGTCACAGCGAAATATTCGGGGGTAAACGTACCTCATTTTTCGGTGGTGACAATAACTACATCATGCTCCGTGAAAAAGAGAGCCTGGTTGACCGGCCCCATGGCCATATAATGCAGGCTGCAGCTGGATTTACACCTGATGAGAGGATCATGTCAACGACGGCATTCGCATTTGGAGTATTCAACTCGCATCTCACCCAGGGCAACACCAACTTCAACACTCTCCTCTCTGTCTGCAACAGCCAGTTTAACCTTTCACCTGAGACGGGGCAGCGGATCTTCATTGAAATTGACGGCAAATTCAGGCTTCTTGGCGTTCCTTCAGCATTTGAGACAGGGCTCAACAGCTGCCGGTGGATTTACAAGCAGGGCGACAACTGTTTTCAGGTGAGAACCTGGACCTCCATGAGATCACCCCGGGTGAACATGGACTTCAGGGTACTGAGCGGTGAAGGGATAAGGCTGCTGGTCACCCATGATTTTGATGACCTCAACGGCTGGAGGGTGGTTCCGGGAGAAACGGAAGGCAGCCATACTGCCGTTCCTGATCCGGAAAGCATGATAGCAAAAATGTTTCCCGGAG
>JBHEOU010000015.1:0-334 GCA_046260645.1 Bacteroidales bacterium
AACATAAACTCTTTAGTTTTTTTAAGGATAATTTCTGTGCTATCACACTAACCGATTCGGCACTGATGAACCCCGTAAAGTCTGTAAGCGGGCTCATCGGCATCGGCAGGGATGTCAGATACACCTCCTACCAGTGTCATATATGTGATAACAAAAACTGCATATACCGTAACAGGAAAACGAAGGTCTGAGCTTACTTCCGGAGGGCGTTCAGACAGCCTTTCATTATCGTAGAACCATCTTTTGGCTCTGATGCTTCTACGAAAAATTTACGTACATTTATCACGACAGTGAGAAATTATTCGTAAAAAAATAACCTTATGCTATTACTGGG
>JBHEOU010000015.1:368-6273 GCA_046260645.1 Bacteroidales bacterium
CTCCGTTGTCAACGGAGAGACCGGCAGAGCACTATCATCCGCTTCCTATCCTCCCTCCGAGATGGAGATCTCAGCCCCCATGCCCGGGTGGGCTGAGCAGGACCCTGAAGTGTGGTGGACGAACTTTACCCTGGCCCTCGGGGCCTGTCTAAAACCCCTTGGCACAAAGAAGAAGGATATTGGCGCCATCGGTATAGCATACCAGATGCACGGGCTGGTCATCGTTGACAGTCACAGGAAGGTGTTGCGGCCTTCAATAATATGGTGTGACAGCAGGGCTGTGGAAATCGGTGAGAAAGCGTTTGAGAAGATGGGTAAGGATTTTTGCCTGCATCACCTTCTGAACTCCCCGGGCAACTTCACCGCCTCCAAGCTGGCATGGGTCAGGGAGAATGAGCCTGCCATATTCAAACGCATTCACAAAATCATGCTTCCCGGTGATTATCTGGCCATGAGGCTTACCGATGAGATAAAAACTTCATATACAGGTCTATCTGAGGGCATATTCTGGGATTTCATGAGGAACGAGGTCTCGGAGGAGTTACTTGAATATTACGGCATTGCTCCTGAGCTGCTGGCTGAGCCTGTTGAGTCATTCTCAGTGCAGGGTCATCTCACCACTGCCATGGCGAAGAAGCTCGGGCTGCCATCCGGCATACCCGTTTCATACAGGGCAGGTGATCAGCCTAACAATGCCCTGTCACTAAACGTACTGAACCCGGGTGAGGTGGCCACCACCGCCGGGACATCAGGAGTGATTTACGGTGTAACCGATATCACTCAGTTTGATCCCCTGTCACGTATTAACACCTTCCTGCACGTCAACCATACTGAACGGAAAACACGTCTCGGGGTGCTGCTCTGCATCAACGGAACAGGCATCCTGAACTCGTGGCTCAAGAAAAACACCGCGGCCGCACTGTCATACCCCGAGATGAATGACCTGGCGGCATCAGTGGAGCCCGGCAGCGACGGACTTGTAATCCTTCCCTTTGGAAACGGTGCCGAAAGAATGTTCCAGAACAGCGAAATCGGGGCATCGGCACACGGCCTGAACTTCAACATTCACCGGCAGGGCCATCTCTACCGGGCGGCACAGGAGTCGATAGCCTACTCGTTCCGCTTCGGTCTCGAAATTATGAAGGAGACAGGCATAAACCCTGCGGTGATCAGGGCCGGTGAGTCGAACCTATTCCAGAGCAGGGTCTTCAGGGAGGTGCTTTCCAGCCTCACATCCACCGTGATCACCCTTTACAATACTGACGGTTCGATAGGTGCAGCCCGCGGCGCAGGTATCGGATGCGGCTTTTACAGGTCGGAAGAGGAAGCCTTAATGGGCCTTGAGATTACGGGAACCAGCGAACCGGATGACAAACTGGCGCTGATCTATGATGAGAAATACATGGAGTGGCTTGATATTCTGGAAGATCAGTTATACGAAGAGAATTAATACTATGGCAAAAAATAAGACTGGCGAGGCCTTCCCGGGAATCGGAAAGATCAGGTATGAAGGCAGGGAATCAAAGAATCCTCTGATATTGTAATGGCCTTGTTCACCCCCGTACGACGGTGGCAGCCTGCTTTTCGTCCGTTCAGCAGGCTGTCTGCAGGGGGGCGGCTGCTGGCATTTACAGAAAGGGTGGTCAAGGGACCTCTCTTCGGATGCAGGATGTGCGGTAACTGTCTCCTCCAGGAGACAGCATTCATCTGCCACATGGAGTGCCCCAAGGGGATACGTAACGGCCCCTGCGGGGGCGTGAACAACGGGTATTGCTATGTCGATCCCACAAGACGCTGTGTCTGGCACCTCATATATGATCGGTCGCGCAGGATGAACCGTGAGCATAAGCTGCTTGAGGTGCTCCCGCCGGTCGACTGGGACAGGGCAGGGACCGAGACATGGGGCGAGGTGATAAAGAAGGTCAGGGAGGCGGGACTGCGCAGCATTATCCTTCCCTCTGCAAGAAAAGGGAAGAGCGTCGGAACCCTGCTCGAAGAGAAGGTCTTCAGACCGATAAGGCAGCCCGACTGGTGGAGGGGTGATGCGGAGTATCACCCCCCGGCTGTGACCGGGCCGCAGTCGCACCTTGAGAGTGAGCTGCGCAGCGGAAGGTTCGTCATCACCGCGGAGGTACAGCCGCCGCTGAGTGCGGCCACGGCCAAGCTTGAAGAGAAGATCAGGCTGGTCAAACCCTATGTCACCGCAATAAATTTCACCGACGGATCATCAGCGATACCGAGGATGTCAAGCGCCGCCTGCTCTGCCGTGGCCGCATCACTCGGGGCGGAGCCGGTGATGCAGATCTCTGCCCGCGATAATACACGCAACAGCCTCCAGTCACATGCCATAGGAGCAAACGCACTGGGAATAAATAACATTTTTTGCCTTTCAGGAGACAGCCCGCGAGTGGGACCTAAACCACGGGGTAACCTGAACATCATTGATATCGATTCGGTGCAGATGCTCTGGATCCTGAGACGTATGAGGGATGAAGGCATCTATCTCGACGGGCGGGAGATAAAAACCCGGCCACGGCTGTTCCTCGGGGCGGCGGCGGCACCCCTGGCGCAGGACCCGGCTCTGCAGGTCATACGCGACAGGAAGAAGATCAATGCAGGGGCTCAGTTCCTGCAGACCAACCTTGTTTTTGACCCTGACATGCTTGATCCGTGGCTCGACTGTCTTGATAAGGAGGGACTGCTTGACAAGGTGTACATCCTTGTGGGCATAAGCCCTCTCAGGACACTGAACCTGGCACGATATCTCAATGACAACATACCCGGGGTGACCATACCCGTTGCCGTGATGAAACGACTGGAGGGTGCCGGTGACAGGTTCCAGGAAGAGAGCATAGCTATCACGGTTGAAACCATGAAGCGTCTTCAGGAGAAGCACGGGGTCAGCGGTGTTCATATCATGCCTCTGGGCTGGGAGGACGCAGTTCCTCAAATCATGGAGAAGGCACTATGAAGCTGCTGACATCACGCGAACTGGCCAGGGCCACCAACCTTGACACACCGGGAGGGGTGATCATTGCCGAAGCCCTGATGCAGATCTTTCGTTACAACAAGGTAAACAAGATATACGCCAGCACCTATGACATTGACCCCCATGTCTTCATCAACTCTATCCTTGAACACCTTGACATAAGATATGAGGTTCCCGAAAAGGATCTGGCCAACCTGCCGGCCTCAGGCCCTTTCGTCACCGTGTCAAACCACCCCTTTGGAGGCATTGATGCCCTCATCCTGCTGAAGATACTCATGTCAGGCCGCTCCGATGTCAGGGTGATGGCCAACTTCCTGCTTCAGCGGATCGATCCCCTGGGAAAACATATCCTTCCTGCCGAGCCCGCTGACACAAAAGGAGAGAGAAAATCATCTTTCACCGGTATCAGAGAGGCGCTGCGATATGTCAGTGAAGGACATGTTGTGGGCCTCTTCCCGGCAGGAGAGGTATCAACCTACCAGTCTGACTCGAACCTGATCATTGACAGGGAGTGGCAGGAGCAGCTCATCAGGGCCTTAAGGATGGCCGGGGTGCCGGTGGTTCCAGTATATTTTCATGGTACCAACTCGCGCTGGTACCACATCCTTGGCCGCATCCATCCGCTGCTGCGAACGGCCAGGCTGGGGTCGGAACTGATTAACAAGCGCCATAAGGTGATCAGGGTCCGGGTTGGCAAGCCTGTGAGCGTGAAGGAACAGGCAGATTTCAGTGACACAGCCCGCCTGGGACGTTATCTAAGGGCAAGGACCTATTCATTGGGTTCCGCCCTTGAAGCCAAACCTTTCTTCAGTGGCCTGAGGCGCAAAAAAAGCACCAGGCAGGAGCCGGTAGCACCTGCTGCCGACAAAGCTCTGCTGAGGGAAGAGATAAACGCGATGAGACCGTCACATGAGCTCTTCTCAAGCAAAAACTATATCGTCTTATTTGCCCCCACCAGGGTGATACCAAACCTAATCAGAGAGATCGGCAGGCTTCGCGAGATAACCTTCAGGGCGGTGGGTGAAGGAACGAACAGGGCCAGTGACATTGATGAATATGACTTCTATTATCATCATCTTATTATCTGGGATGACCAGGCAGGAGCACTGGTAGGCGCATACAGGATAGGCAAAGGAAAGGAGATACTGAGTCAGTACGGGATCAAGGGGTTCTATATCAATTCGCTGTTCCGTTTCAGGAAGTCTTTTGCACCTGTTCTGGGTGAGTCACTTGAACTGGGCAGATCATTTATCGTTCAGGAATACCAGCGCAAGGCGATGTCACTGTTCCTGCTCTGGAAGGGCCTCCTGACGGTGCTTCTCAACCACGCAGAATACCGGTATCTGATAGGCCCTGTCAGCATCAGCAACGACTTTTCCCCCCTGTCCAAATCACTGATAGTGGAATTCGTCCGGAATAACCATTTTGACCCTGAGATGGCACGGTTTGTCAGGCCCAGGAAGGAGTTCGTCATGAAGGTCGACAAGCGCGTTGACAGCTCAATCATCATTGACTCCGCAGAAAGGGACATCAGCAAGGTTGAGAAGGTGGTAGGCGATGTCGACAACGGATACCGGATACCTGTGCTGCTCAAAAAGTACCTTGAGCTGAACGCCCGGATTATAGGCTTTAATGTGGATCCGGATTTCAATAACTGCCTTGACGGACTGATAATGGTTGATGTATACAACATACCTGCAGAATTTGTCAAGGCACTCTCCAGGGACCAGAGTGAGGAGGATATTGGTAAAAGATTCAGGCCTATGAAGACCTGATGCCTGTCTGTGGACCGCGGTTCCAAAATGAAACGTGGATATGAAAACGAAGAGGCAGGTCCCAGGCCTGCCTCTAACGATGTATCAAAGGATAATTTGCTAATAGAATTTGTACCTCATATCCTCAACCTCTTTCTTGTCGCGGATAGCCTGGTAGGCCTCGTAGGAGGCGCGTATCTGGTAATTGGAATTCAGTCTCTCCCGAACCAATGCAATATCTTCGGTCTCTACCGGGTCAGCAGAATTGACCACGAACACGTAGACACCGTTATTCCCCTCGACCGGTTTTGAGAGTACGCCCACTTCTGATGCCGAGGCAGCTGCGATGAGTCCAGGTTCAATGCCTGCTCCCGGCACTGAGAATGACCTGAAGTTGATGCCGCTTGCATCTTGTACGTTCGTATTGTAGTGTGATGCAATATCATATATTGTTTTCCCTTCGGCGGCCAGCTTTTTCATCTCCGCTGAGATTACCTCCGCCTTCTTATTTTTTGCCAGGATGAACCTGATGTCTGAAGCGACATCCTCGACGGGAGCCGTTCCTTCTTCCTGAACCCTGGAACAGTAGGCCACCACATACATGTCAGGAAGCTCGAAGACCGCCTGGCTGTTGTTGTCAAGAACGATTGTCCCCTCCTTGCTGTTCTGAAAGAGTGCCATCACCAGTCCTCTGGCCTGCTCAAGCCCGGGAAGCTCTTTCTGATCAGGGGTGACATTCATTGCCAGCTTCTTGTTCAGGCTGCCCTCAGCAACAGCCTTGTTGAACTTCTCATATGTGTTATTGGTGCCTGCAAACTGTGATGCCTCAGCATAAATACGCTGCGTTGTTGCGTTGCCGGGGATCACCTGGCGGTCAACAATACCGATATCATATTTTTTTACCCTGGGGCTCTGATCAATTATCTTGATGATATGCAGTCCGTATGTAGTCTCAACCGTCACAAGGTCTCCCTTTTTGCCGGAGAAGCACGCGTTATTGAAAGGTATGATCATCATCCCCTCACTGAACCATCCGAGATCACCACCTACCTGGGCTGATCCCTGGTCATCAGAGTTAGCCATGGCCAGGATATTGAAGTCGATCCCTGACCTGATGAGACTGATCAGGCTGTCTGCCTCCTGCTTTGCCTGGGTCATTGTC
>JBHEOU010000015.1:6456-17039 GCA_046260645.1 Bacteroidales bacterium
TGAAAGGGCCAGCTCGCGGAGGTTCTCAGGAAGCGCTGACAGGGTGCTGTAGAATCCCGTATGACGGGTGTCTGCCGTAAGGTTGATATACTGGACCAGGTCCGTGGCAGCCTTGAAGTTCTCAGCCTCATTCTTCGCCCACTCTTCAGCCTCCTTCAGGTCTGATTCCGAGGGAGCTATGTCAAATATCATGTATTCCATGTCACGCTGGGCTGTGCGCTCATAGTTATCCTTATGCCCGTCGTAGTACTTTTTGATCTCATCCGAGGTAACAGTAACGGCACTGTCGGGCACTGACGCATAGTTTCGTGCCATATAGCTGAAGCTGACGGTATTGGCCAGGAGGCTGGCTTCATATTCCGCCTGTCTGTCTGTGACGTATAGTCCCTTTGACATGAGGTTTACAAGCTTGGTGTTCAGCCTGTCATTGATGATCTGGTCCTCAAAGAAGAGCCAGTATCTTTTGGTAGCTTCATCAGTCTCGGTGGCCTTCAGAAAGTTGACAAGGAATGATCCGTTGAACATGCCGGTGTTGGGATCGGTAAACAACTGCCTCACTATCGGATGGGGGTTATCTCCGAAGACCAGCATCTCGACCTCATCAGGGCTCACTCCCAGGCCGGTCTTTTTATATGTCTGGTCCATCAGCCTTTCGGACAGCATCTGCTGCCAGACCTGTTCCCTGAGGCTGGTCAGCATCTCTTCATTCACCTCGCTGGTGCCTGACATTTTATATATCTCCACGAGGTCCAGCACCCTGGCTTCATAGTCCTGGTATGAAACAGACTCGCCGTCAATAATAGCAAGCTCATAGTATTTGTTTGCCTTCCGGCGCTGTGAAGTATTATTCCCGAAAAAATCACTTACAACAAAGAGAAGCAGTGAAACCCCAATCACACCTGCGACAAGCGGTCCCGCCTTCTCTCTTAAAGTCTGAAGTATTGCCATCTGAAAACTAATTAATTAATTGAATTTACCTCTTGAAAAATACAGGCGACAAATATAACAAAATTCAGTTAAACAAAAGGATGGGCGTAAGTTCTCATTTAATAAACTGCGGTCTGAATGTGATAATTCTCATGTTTCCTTTTTATCTTGCAGTAAGATAATATATTGTAACTTCCTAAAAGTAAAGATATGTCAAAAAACCTGAGAGGCCTCTCTGCGCGAAAAGGTGTGGCAGAGGGGCTCTATGACGAGGTTGTCAGTGCTGCAGGCCATGCTGATGCATCGGATGACGAGAGGCTCATTTCCGTTGCCGGCGATTTCATGACAGGCCATGCCGCTGTGATGGGAGCAAGCTCCTTTTATGATTTTCTGCGCAGGGATCATATCGGTAAAAAGGCGTTTGTCTGTGATGGAACTGCCTGTCTAACCTCAGGCAGACAAGCTGATGTTAAGCGAAGCCTTTTAGAGCGATATGCAGCGCATGAGATCGGGGTTGTGACATGCCTTGGGCACTGTCATGCAAATGATGCCTTCATGGTCAACGGCGAGGTACGGATAGTGGGCGGTGACGGCATGGCCCCGGCCATGAGGACCACCACCAATGCTGACAGGCCGGCACTGCTGGCTCCCACGGGTGATACCCGGGAAGACTACTCCCTGGCAGACAGGTGGGTGTCTGACACCGCCGCGGCGCTGAAGGAGCTGGAGTTGTCGGGACTGAGGGGACGCGGCGGCGCCGGATTCCCGTATCATCTGAAGGTAAAATCGTCACTTGAGGCGAAGGCCGCAAAGAAATATATTGTATGCAATGCCGATGAGGGTGATCCCGGGGCCTTTTCTGACAAATGGCTTCTCGAAGAGCGTCCTCACTCGGTGCTCTTCGGGATGCTGATGACGGGCATCATCACCGGAGCTGATACCGGCGTGGTTTATATCCGGGGTGAATATCCCCTTGCCGTGAGAAAAACGAGGGAGGCCGTGAAGGAGCTTGAGGATGCCGGCATCACTGCCGGACCGTCAGGCGAGGCCGCCTTCAGCTTCCGGTTTCATGTGGTTGAAGGGTCAGGAGCGTATATCTGCGGTGAAGAGACCTCGTTGCTCAACTCTCTGGAGGGACTGCGGCCCGAGGTCAGGACCCGCCCGCCCTTCCCGGCCGTCTATGGGCTCTTTGGCATGCCCACCGTACTGAGCAACGTAGAGACATTCGCCAACATACACTATATACTGGAGGAAGGCGGTTCCGTCTATGCCGCCCTGGGCACGGAGAAATCGCCCGGAACTAAGCTGGTCTCTCTTGACGGCGCCTTCAACAGTCCGGGACTGCTTGAGGTGAGGATGGGGACAGCTCTCCGAACCGTGATCGACGAAATGGGAGGGGGAACACGCTACCCCGTCAAGGCGTTCCAGGTAGGAGGACCCCTGGGTGGACTGGTGCCTGCCTCAAAGGTCGATGACCTGACACTCGATTTCGAGTCGTTCAGCAGGGAGGGGTTCCTGCTGGGCCATGCAGGAATAGTATCAATACCTGCGGACTTCCCCATCATTAAACTTCTTGAACACCTGTTCGAATTTACAGAGAAGGAGTCATGCGGAAAATGCTTCCCATGCCGCATAGGATCGGTGCGCGGCCATGAACTGCTGACCGGCGCTGCTGAGAAGGGCCGGAAGATAGACAGGCAGCTCTTTGATGATCTCCTGGAGACGATGCAGTTTGGATCACTGTGCGCACTTGGCGGCGGTCTGCCTCTGCCTGTCATGAATGCGCTGCACTGGTTCAGCGATGAACTTGAAGAGTACTTCACAGCATAAGAGGAGCAGCCATGGAAAACACAGCATATATAGATAACCAGCCATACCCTGTCATTGCAGGCGAGACAATACTTGAGTTTGTACGAAGGATACAGGGCCGGGAGGTGATCCCCACCCTGTGCCAGGCAGAAAACCTCGAGAATTACGGGTCATGCAGGATCTGCTCCGTGGAGGTGGCCCTGAAAGAGAACGGGCCGGGCAGGGTGATGGCATCATGCCATACACCGGTGGCTCCGGGATATTATATCTATCCCTCCACAGAGAAAATCAGGAGGCTGAGACGAAATATCATCGAGCTCGTTCTCTCAGAATACCCTCCCGGCAAGCTGAAGCCTGAGCCCGGAATGCTTCCGACGGAGTTCCAAAGAGTTGTGGCTAAAGCCGGCAACCCTGACGTGAGATATCACCGGTCGGTCAGGGAATTCGGAAAGGACAGGAGCCATCCTTATATATGGTCTGACCTCACTGAATGCATCAACTGCTATCGGTGCGTCAGGGCCTGTGACGAACTGCAGGCTGATCATGTCCTCGGGATCTACGGAAGGGGTCATGAGAGCCGCATAATAAAAGGATATGACCGCACTTTCAGAGAGTCACCATGCGTCTCATGCGGCGCCTGTGTTCAGACCTGTCCGACCAATGCGATTTCAGACAGGTACTCAACAAAGACTCTCGCGGCAGACAGCATCGTGAGGACTATATGCACCTACTGCGGTGTGGGATGTAGTTTGGAGGTCAAGGTGATTGACGGCAGCGTGAGGGGCATACAGGCCCCGCTCAACGGTGCAACAAACAGGGGGCATACATGCCTCAAGGGGAGGTATGCCTTCGAGTTCTATAACCACCCTGAAAGGCTCCGTTCACCGCTGGTGAGGAAAAATGGCGTCCTCACCGAGGTCTCATGGGATGAGGCTTATGACTATACCGCAACCAGGTTCAGAGAGATCAGGGAGAAGTATGGTCCTGATGCCCTGGCAGGAATTTCCTCGGCACGCTGTACCAATGAGGAGAACTACCTCATGCAGAAGTTCTTCAGGATCGTCATCGGCACCAACAACATTGACGGATGTTCACGCGTATGCCATGCTCCCACGGCGATGGGCATGCAGTGGGCATACGGTACCGGAGCGGCTACCAATTCCATTGACGAGCTTTACAAAACGGGCTGTATACTCATAATAGGAGCCAACCCGTCGGCTGCCCACCCGGTGACCGGGGCACGCATCAAGGCGCTGGTTGAATCGGGGACACCCCTTATCGTCATTGATCCTCTGAAGATTGAGCTGGCCAGGCTGGCAAAATACCACCTGCAGATCAACCCGGGCACCAACATCGCCGTACTGAACATGTTTGCCTGGTATCTCTTCAGCGAAGGTCTGATAGACGATGAGTTCATCAGCTCGCGCACCGAAGGGTGGGAAGATTTCATGCGATACCTCAATGCACTCGATATTGATGCCCTTGAGGAGATATGCGGTGTAGACCGCGAACTTGTGAGGGCCGCGGCACTCGAGTACGGAACAGCAGATGCTGCCATGGAGTTTCACGGACTGGGTGTGACCGAACACTGGCAGGGGACCAAGGCGATAACGCTTATCTCGAACATTGCCATGATGACCGGCAATATAGGCAGGGAGGGTGTAGGCATCAACCCGCTGCGCGGACAGAACAATGTGCAGGGGGCGGCCGACATGGGGGTGCAGCCTCACCAGGGTGCCGGTTACCTTGATGTGACCAAACCTGAGAATCTGGCTGTCTATAAGGCATTTTACGGCGTTGACCACCCGTCAGTGCCGGGCTACAAGATCCCGGAGATGTTCTTCGCCGCCGGCAGGGGCGACCTGAAATCACTTTGGATCATGGGAGAAGATGTACTGCAGACAGACCCCAACACGTGCCATGTGAAGAGCTCACTGCAGGAACTTGAATTCCTGGTTGTCCAGGAGCTTTTCATGACCGAGACGGCACGTATAGCCGATGTGATATTCCCGGCATCGTCATTCCTTGAGAAGGAGGGGACCTTCACCAATGGCGAGCGCCGGATACAAAAGGTTCAGAAGGTAGTGGAACCCCTTGAGGGAACGAAGCCCGACGGCCAGATTGTGGTTGACATGATGAACCGCATGGGCTACAGGCAGGAGGGATACTCGGCTGATGTGCTGCTTAAGGAGATATCAGGCATAGTGCCTTTCTTCAAAGGGGTGAGATGGAATGAGCTCGGCGACAATGGCAAGCAGTGGCCTGTCAGGGAGGATGGTACTGACACTAAGATTCTCCACACCGAAACATTCACACGGGGAAAGGGCAAATTCCATTCGTGGGACTACGACCTGTCTCCGGAACTGAATGAGAATGCCGCACGTTACCCCTATATCCTGACCACGGGGAGACTGCTGGAACACTACAACAGCGGCACCATGACACGCCGTACCCCGAACAGGGAGCTCGTTACGGAAGACATACTATATGTGCATCCTCATGATGCCGGGCTGAAAGGACTGGCTACGGGAGACTTTGCGAGGATCTTCTCGGCGCGCGGTATGACTACCATGAAGGTGGAGGTTACGGATGTCGTCAAGCCCGGGGTGATCTACACCACCTTCCATTTCCCCGAGGCAGCGATAAACTTCCTCACAAGCAATGTGGGCGATCAGTTCACCCTCACCCCGGAATACAAGGTTGTGGCGGTTGATTTCGAGAAATCTCTTTACGGTATCTTCCAGCGTGCCGAATGTCGCACAGACTTAAAAAATGAATAAATATGAAGTTGCCCCCTAAAAATAGGGGGTTGATCTATTAAATTATATAAAAAGTCAAAAAATACCCTGAAAAATTGGGGGTATATTCGAAAATGATCTATTTTTACAAAAAAATATGATCATGGCAGAATTACGTTTCAGTGCATTGAAGGAAGTGTTCAACAGGGAGACTATAGAGGTTTCCGTTCCGAAAGCGACAGTATCCTCCTATTTCTCAGAGAATGTTTTTGACAAGGAGAAGATGGAGCGCTATCTGAGCCGGGAAGCCTACAAGGCGGTATTGACGGCGATAGATGAGGGTACTCCCATCACCAGGCAGATAGCCGATCAGGTGGCAACAGGCATGCAGGCATGGTCAATGGAGCATGGTGTCACTCATTTTACCCACTGGTTCCATCCCCTTACTGATGCCACAGCCGAAAAGCATGACTCATTTGTCGGCAGGGGTGAGCGCGGTTCGATCATCGAGATCTTCTCCGGGGAGGTGCTGGTTCAGCAGGAGCCTGACGCCTCAAGCTTTCCCAGCGGCGGAATCCGGAACACTTTTGAGGCAAGGGGATATACGGCATGGGACGTGTCGTCACCCGCCTTCATCGTCGGGAATACCCTCTGTATACCGACGGTCTTTGTCTCCTACACGGGTGAGGCACTGGATTACAAGACGCCCCTGCTTCGCTCTCTGGCCGCTCTTGACCGCGCTGCCGTTGAAGTATGTCATCTCTTTGACAAGGATGTAAAAAAGGTCATCGCAACCCTCGGATGGGAACAGGAATACTTCCTTATAGACGAAGCTCTCTATTATGCCCGTCCTGATCTGATGCTGGCTGACCGCACACTGATGGGGCATCCCTCATCAAAGGACCAGCAGCTTTCCGACCACTACTTCGGTTCAATCCCTGAGAGGGTGAAGGCATTCATGACGGAGTTCGAGTACGAGGCATACAAGCTTGGCATCCCGGTAAAGACACGCCATAACGAGGTGGCCCCTAACCAGTTTGAGTGTGCACCGGTGTATGAGGAGGCTAATCTGGCTGTGGACCACAACCAGCTCATCATGGATATAATGCGCAGGGTGGCCCGGAAGCATAAGTTCAGGGTCCTGTTCCATGAGAAGCCTTTTGCGGAGGTCAACGGTTCAGGCAAGCACAGCAACTGGTCGATGGCGACAGACACCGGAGTAAACCTCCTGTCGCCCGGCAAGAACCCTAAGACCAACATGCAGTTCCTTACATTCCTCGTTAACGTGGTCAAAGCCGTTAACGACAACCAGGAGCTGCTCAGGGCAAGCGTCACCAACGAAAACAACTCCTACAGGCTGGGCGGACATGAAGCTCCTCCTTCTATCATCTCTGTTTTTCTTGGAAGCTATATCTCAAACATACTTGACGGTATAGCCAGCAAGGTCAAAGACAAGAAAATGACACCGCAGGAAAAGACGGAGATCAAGCTCGGCCTTGGCAAGATACCGGGTATTTTCCTTGACAATACCGATCGCAACCGCACATCGCCGTTTGCCTTCACCGGCAACAGGTTCGAGTTCAGGGCCGTGGGCTCATCGGCCAACTGCAGCTCAGCCATGATAGTTCTTAATGCAGCAGTCGCCCGCCAGCTTAAGACCTTCATTGATGAGGTCAACAGTCTGGCTGACAAAGGTGTGAAAAAGGATGAGGCTATCCTGCAGGTCCTGAAAAAGTGCATCACTGGATCAAAACGCATAAGATTTGAGGGTGACGGATACAGTGAGGAGTGGCATCGTGAAGCGGCACGAAGGGGTCTCTCTTGTGAGGAGAGCGTCCCTAAGACACTTAAGGCATACGTTACCGCCTCGTCGCGCGAGACCCTCGTTGGCACCGGCTCGCTGACCGACCGTGAGCTGGAGAGCAGAGTGGAGGTTGAGCTGGAGAAGTTTACCAAGAAGCTGCAGATAGGATCACGGGTTCTGGGCGATCTGGCAATCAACCATATCGTCCCTACAGCCGTGAATTACATGACAACTCTGGTAGAAAATGTCAGGGGATTGCGCGAGATCTTTGACGACAACGAGTACATCAGGCTGGCCGGAGCACGCAAGGAGCTCATAATCAGCATTTCGGATCATATATCAATGATTAAGAAGCTTGTTGCCGAGATGATTGACGAGCGGAGAAAGGCCAATACTATTGAGGACCTTTACAAAAAGTCCATTGCTTACGAGAGTAAAGTCAAGCCCTACCTCAATGAGATCAGAATCCACATTGACAAGCTTGAGCTTGTGGTTGACAACGAGTTATGGCCGCTGCCCAAGTACCGTGAGCTTCTTTTTACAAGATAATTTATTTCATGATTTTTATGGTTTTAAGTGCCCTCTTCCGGGAGGGCATTATTTTTGCTGTAAGGTCATCCGGAAGGTAATTATTGGAATGGCGTTACGTTAACATTAATAACAATCATTACTTTTGCATATAACTAAGGTGTTCAGCATGAATAGACCATTAATCCTCATATTTACACTGGTTTTACTTCTTCCCGTTGCTCTGAGTGCACAGAAACAAAAGACTGAGCGTGCTTACTCAGCCTACCAGGCCGGAAGCTACTATGAAGCCATAGACCTCTTCAAGGATGTCTACTCCAAGACCCGTGACAAACAGGTGAAGGCTGAAATGGTCTTCATGGTTGCAGAGGGCTACCGTCTGATCAATGACCCGAAGAATGCAGAGCTATGGTATAAAAGAGCCGTGAGGTCGGCATTTCCCAGGCCTGAGGCACAGTACTGGCTGGCTGAGAGCACGAAGAAGCTGGGACGGTATCCGCAGGCCATTGAGGAGTTCCGCAAATACCGGCAGCTTGTGCCCGGTGACCCCCGTACCGAGCAGCAGATACGTGCCTGTGAGCTTGCCATCGAATGGCAGGCCTCACCTGAATCGTATAACGTCGAAGAGCTCAAGGAGGTCAACTCCAGGAACTCCGATTTCAGCCCTGCATTCGGGCGCGATGATAATGGTCTCCTATGGTTTACCTCATCACGTGATGACGCCCAGGGGAACAAGGAGCACGGTGCCACGGGACAGAGCTTTACAGATCTCTTCGAGACCAGGCTTGACAAGAAGTCCAAGTGGAGCACCCCCGTGCCGGTTGATTTCCTCAACAGTGAGTTTGAGGACGGTACCCCATCATTCTCATCAGACTTTACGGAGGTATATTTCACCCGCTGTGAGGCCGGGAAGCGTGAGAACAAGGGGTGTGTGATAATGTATTCCACCCGTGAGGGCACGCGCTGGTCGGACCCGGAGAAGCTGGAGCTGCTTGCCGACTCTCTCGTTGCCGCCCACCCCTCAGTCTCTCCTGACGGCCAGACGCTCTATTTCGTTTCTGACATGCCGGGAGGACTCGGCGGAAAAGACATTTACCGTTCTACCCGCACCTCGCCAGGCAGCCCGTGGTCGAGGCCCGAGAACCTCGGAACCGACATAAACACCCGGGGCAATGAGCTCTTCCCATTCATACGCGAGAACGGAACACTCTACTTCTCTTCTGACGGCCACATAGGAATGGGTGGTCTTGATATCTTCAGGGCTGTACCCCAGGCCGGCGACAGCTGGATTGTCAATAACATGAGGCCGCCGATAAATAACCCGGCAGACGATTTTGGCATCACCTTCGAGAAAGGTGCCGAGAAGGGCATCTTCAGCTCGTCACGCAAGGGACGCGGGGTTGATGACCTCTATACCTTCGAGATGCCGCCGCTGCTGTTCAGCATCACAGGCCTCGTGAAGGATGAAAAGACAGGCCAGCCAGTAGAGGGTGCCGCAGTACAGCTCATCGCCAGCGACGGCGCCAACATGCAGACAGAGACAGGCAATGCAGGCGACTTCAAGTTCAGCCTCAGACCCGAAGTTGATTATATCTTCCTCGCTTCAAAGAGGGGCTTTTTGAACGGTAAGGAGAAGGAGACAACCAGGGGACAGGACAAGAGCCGTGAGTTTATGGCTACAATCCTGCTGACGCCGATAGACAGGCCTATTGAACTGCCGAACATCTTCTACGACTTCGGAAAATGGGACCTGCGGCCCGAATCCATGGTCTCCCTTGATAAGCTGGTTGAGACGCTGAATGACAACCCGAACGTGACCATCGAGCTGATGTCGCACACCGACTCACGTGACACCGAGGAGTACAACATGGATCTTTCACAGAAAAGGGCACAGTCGGTGGTAAATTACCTTATCGGTAAGGGAATCGCCTCTGACAGGCTTACCGCCAGGGGTTATGGTGAGACCAGCCCGAAAGTGGTGGATGCCGTCATCATGCAGGACGCTCCGTTCCTGCGTTCCGAAGCCACGCTTAACGAGCAGTACATCAACACTCTCGCCAGCGAGGAGCAGAAGGAGATAGCTCACCAGATCAACCGCCGCACTGAATTCAGGGTGCTGAGGACCGACTATGTTCCCGCAGACTAAAGCGGAAAGGGATTTTTGTAACCATCATGACTGACAGGTCGCGCTACGCCAGCAGAGGAGTATCATCCGGGAAGGAGGAGGTTCACGCTGCCATCAGCGGGGTTGACAAGGGACTCTTCCCGATGGCGTTCTGCAAGATCATTCCCGATATGCTGGGCGGGGACCCCGGGTGGTGCAATATCATGCATGCCGACGGGGCTGGCACCAAATCGTCACTGGCGTATGTCTACTGGAAAGAGACCGGAGACCTCTCAGTATGGAAGGGGATAGCCCAGGATGCCGTGGTGATGAACCTCGACGACCTGCTGTGTGTCGGCGTGACAGATAACATCCTCCTGTCGTCAACAATAGGAAGGAATAAGAACCGTATCCCCGGCGAGGTCATCAGAGCCATTATTGAAGGTACGGAGGAGTTCCTCAGCCGGATGCGCGATGCAGGGATAGGTATATGGTCCACCGGGGGAGAGACGGCGGATGTAGGAGACCTGGTGAGGACGGTGATCGTTGACTCCACTGTCACTGCCCGGATGAGGAGGGCGGAGGTCATTGATAACGCCCGGATCAGCCCGGGTGATGTTATCGTGGGACTGGCATCATTCGGTCAGACAAGCTACGAAGACGGGTATAACGG
>JBHEOU010000150.1:0-4603 GCA_046260645.1 Bacteroidales bacterium
GGGCATAGGCAAATCATGGGATGCAGGCTTCAGGTGGCGGTTTGTCGGCGGGGCCCCCTACACGCCGTTTGATCTTGACAGGTCATCTTACATAGATGCATGGAACGTGACCGGACAGGGTTACCTTGATTACTCAAGCTTCAACAGCGGCAGGCTGAAAGGATTCAGCCAGCTTGATATCCGTATCGACAAGCAGTTCTACTTCGACAGATGGTCGCTCATGCTTTACCTTGACGTGCAGAATGTTTACAACTTCAAGGCGGAGCAGCCTCCCATCCTTGTTCTCGATCCGGATCAGACCGGGGCTTTGCCCGGCCGTTACAAGCTGAAATTCATTGATGGGGACGCCGGCACAGTGCTCCCGACCATAGGCGTCATAATAGAAATCTGAAAAAAATGAAAGGCATGAAATATTTCATAATTGCATTATCAGTTGTCTTAGCCTCATGCTCGGCAAAACCGTCGGTATCAAAGCTGGCTCAGAGGCAGACATTCACCGATGTGGTGACCAACAGTTCCGGCAGCGGTCCGGAGATCGCGGTGAAGTTTTACGGAGGGCCTTCGCTCTATTATCCCCTGATGGCTGTCTGGCTTGAGGATGAGCAAGGTGGTTACATACAGACTCTTTTTGTACCCAGGGCAATAGCAACCGGAGTCTTCAGGTACGGTTCGAATGCATCAGGAAAATGGACTGAGGCTGCAAAGAGGGCGCCGCAGACCCTTCCGTACTGGTCGCACAAGAGGGGCATCAGGGCTCCTGACGGACTCTATATGCCTGACCTGGAAAACCCGGTGGCTGATGCATACAGCGGTGCCACGCCCACAACCAGCTTTGTGTTGTCGACACGCGCTGACAAGCCGCTGCCCGCCAGGTTCAGGGTGATGTTTGAGGTAAACCAGAACTGGGACTGGAATGAATACTGGACAAATGACAGGTACCCGGGTGACAAAAACTACCTTAACAATGCTCAGCCATCCGTTGTGTACGAAAGCCTGGTTGATCAGGACAATCTTTCAGATGGCTATCTGATGAAGGCTGCAGGGCACGGTCACCCGACAGGTGCCACGGGTGAGCTCTTCACTGACCTGAGCACACTCACCACGGCGTTGCAGATCGCTGACTCAATAGTTGTGAAGGTCAAGCCAAAACAGTAGGGGTCGCGCCAAAGTAACTATCAGAGGCTGTCTGCCCATTCTGTCAGTCCGGCAGGAGAGCAGACAGCCTCGGTATTACCGTTGCTCCATGAACCGCTGGAGTCATATCTGCCGAGTACAAGCACCCGCTTCAGCTCAAGCTCCTTTGCCAGTTCAGAGCAGAAATTCCTGACCTCATCATCCGGCTCTGATGCCGGGAGGTTTACTGCCAGCACCTTAAAAGGCCTGACGGAGTGTATCCCGCGGATGTCATCGGCTGACAGTGTCCCTTCAGTGTAGACAACATCATAACCTCTTTTCCTGAGGAGGTACTTGAGGAAAACCATGTTGTTTTCGACATCGGTGTCGCCGAGGTTAATTATTGCAGCGCTGTCGCCGTTGATATTGTTGCCTACGGAGATCTCCTCCGAGATAAGTATCGTTCTGATCACATGTCTTATGAACTGCTCCTGGGGTTTCGATATGCAGTCGGTGAGCCATAGCACCCTCGCCTTCTGCATCAGGGGATGGAACACCTGCAGATAGGCTTCCGTGAGTCCCTTCTCCCTGATAAAATGGCTCAGCTTCTCCCTGAACTCCTCTTCACTGAACCGGAGGGCTGACATTATCAGTTCTCCGGGCTTGAAGGTTCCGTCACTTGTCTCCTCTCCAGTCCCGTTTTTAAGCACTTCGCGCAGCAGCTCGCTGTCATTCAGCCTTGCTATCTTTGATATCTTCATCCCGTTACGGTTGAGAATGGAGACGGTGATGAGCTTTTTCAGCTCCTCTTCGGTATAGTGTCTTATGTTTGAATCGCTTCTTTCGGGTGTAAGGATCCCGTACCTCTTCTCCCACATACGTATGGTATGGGCTTTTATTCCACAGAAGTTCTCAAGGTCCTTTATGGAGTATGTCCTGCTTCCTGCATTCATCTCTCTCAATGTTACTTACTCAATGAGTATAACACCGGGAGCCGGTAAAAGTTTAGCGTTCAGTTCTCCTGAGCCTTTCCTCAGGCCTGTCAGCGGCACCGGGTGTATCGATGTTTATGCTATCCCATGGTGTCACGTAGCAGCGGCCGCTATTGCTTTACTGAAAAACAGCTTTAACATAATCCAAAAAAGTCGTAAATTCGCATTTCATTGGATTTTGATGAAGGAGTTACAGAGCGTAAAACAGCGGTTTGGGATAATCGGCAATCATGAGGGACTTAACAGGGCGATAGACATTGCCGTGCAGGTGGCCCCTACGGATCTGTCTGTGCTCATCTCCGGAGAGAGCGGAACCGGCAAGGAGGTCTTCCCGCAGGTTATACATACCTTCAGTCTCCGCAAGCACGGGTCATATATTGCTGTCAACTGTGGAGCCATCCCCGAGGGAACAATTGACTCGGAGCTCTTCGGGCACGAAAAGGGTGCCTTCACGGGTGCCACCGACAGCAGGAAGGGATATTTTGAGGTGGCCAACGGCGGCACGATCTTCCTTGACGAGGTGGCTGAGCTGCCTCTCTCCACGCAGGTGAGGCTGCTGAGGGTGCTCGAGTCGGGTGAGTTCATCAGGGTGGGATCGTCCAGGGTACAGAAGACTGATGTCAGGGTGATAACGGCAACGAATATCGATATAATACAGGCGGTCTCCTCCGGGAGGTTCCGCGAAGATCTCTTCTACAGGCTCAATACCGTGCCGGTACGGGTACCCCCATTGCGAGAAAGGGGAGAAGACATTATACTCCTGTTCCGTAAATTTTCCGTCGACTTTGCCGAGCGTTACCGCATGCCGGCCATCAGGCCTGACAGCCAGGCAAGGGAGATGCTTATCAACTACTACTGGCCGGGCAATGTCAGGCAGCTGAAGAACATCACCGAACAGATATCGGTCATAGAGCAGGAGCGTGAGATCACTGCCGCTATGCTCACCCACTATCTCCCGGATTTCCAGAGCGGACGCCTCCCGGTGCCTGTAAGGGCTCCTGAGGGAAAAGGGTTCAGCACTGAGAGAGAGATACTGTACAAGGTGCTCTTTGACATGAAGAGCGACATGCATGACCTTAAGAACCTGGTCTATGATCTTCTGAACGCCGGCAGCGAGACTGACAACCTGACGGAGAGCGGTGCCAGGGCAGCCCGCAACCTATACAACGACAGTGCGGTACGCAAGGACCTGTTCGAACCGGCCCAATCGGCTCAGCCTGTTCATTTATCCTATGGCTCAGCCAGGGAGAGTAAGTCGATAGAAGATACCGAGGAGGTAATTGAAGAATCGCTGTCTCTCACTGACCGCGAGAAGGAGCTTATTAAAAAGGCGCTCGACAAGAACAACGGGAAAAGAAAGCTTGCTGCAGCTGAGCTGGGTATCTCGGAGAGGACACTCTACAGGAAAATTAAGGAATACGGTCTTGATGGATAAAATGTTGCGGATAGTGCTGCCACTGGCGCTGCTTGTCATGGCAGTGGGGTGCGGGGTTAAGATGAAGTACTCCTTTACCGGAGCCTCCATTCCCATTGAGGCCAAAACAATAAGTGTGGCTACCTTCCAGAACAGGGCCAGCCTCGTTCAGCCGGGACTGACCCAGTCGGTGACCGACGCACTCATAGATATGTGCAGGGCACAGACCAACCTGGACATTGCTTCATCCGGTGGAGATCTGAGCTTCGAGGGAGACATTACCGACTACAAGACGCAGCCACTGACTGTCGGAGGCGATGAGCAGGCTGCCATGAACCGCTTCTCAATTACCGTCAGGGTTAAATACGTGAATATTTTCAATGAGGAAAACAGTTATGATCAGTCGTTCACAAGATACCAGGACTACAGCAGCGCGTTCGATCTCAGCGATGTGGAGGCAAGCCTGTCGGAGGAGATCGTGAAGATGCTTGTTGAGGATATTTTTAACAGGGCTTTTGTCAACTGGTAATAGTTGCTCATGAACAGGAATGAATTCAACCGGTTTGTTGCCGGCATCGACCTTCCCGGCCCCGGTGATCTTGAGGGGTTGCGCGAGCTGACTACCTTATTCCCCTGGTTCCATTCTGCCCACCTGGTATTGCTCAAGGGGCTGAGGGCGAATTCAGATATAAGGTTTGATTTGCAGCTTAAGGCCTCGGCTCTCTCGGTGAGTGACAGGGAGGTGTTGTATCACTACCTTTTCTTATCGCCGGTTGAAGCCGCTCCGGAGCCGGAGCGTCTGGTAAGGGAAGAGGTGGTTGCCCCGGCTGCGGAGGAGGCTGAAGAAATAGTGTCACCGGAAGAGGCAGGGGAGATGCCACCCCCTGAGGAAGAAGAGGAGATACTTACTCCGGAGAAGACCGATGAAATATTGTCCCCTGAGGAGGAAGAGGAGATACTTACTCCGGAGAAGACCAGGGAGGAGCTTATTGCCGAGATAGAGGCGCGGCTGAAGGAGCTGGAGTCATACCGGCAGGTGACCGCTGAGGAACAAAAACCGGTAATCGTTGATGAAATGGCGGCC
>JBHEOU010000151.1:0-4589 GCA_046260645.1 Bacteroidales bacterium
GGATGTGTCCCTGTCTGGAGGGCTTGATGCCGCATGGATTGACATGATCACTTTCCCTGATATATCATTTCTTGAGGCTGACCTGCACATAGATACAGTCTATCCGCCTGCCCCTTCGGCAGTTCTGAGTGATGTGATCATAACCGGACGCGTAATCAATTTCGGCAGGAACGCCCTTACGAGCTTCCCCCTGGCATACCGCATCAATGACGGTGAACTGGTCAATGAGACCTTCTTCACCAAAATCGATCCGGGTGACACGTTAGAGGTTGCATTCGCTCAGAAATGCAATCTGCTGCCGGATGTAGGCTATAAGATATACATATTTAACCGCCTGCCCGAAGACGGTTATGCAGGAAATGACACTGCCTTTGTCTCATTCATAAAATCCGGAACCGGGCCTGAGATCTCTGAGGAATCGGTAAGGGTCCTCCCCAACCCGTTCGGGGAAAGCTTTGTACTCGAACTCGATTTTGACGGCGAAGAGAATACAACCATTGAAATTATCGACTCCGGCGGACGGGTTGTGCTGAGAAGAACACCAGGACTGGTGCCCGGCAGAAACCGTATCCCGTTCGACTGCCGTCACCTTGCCTCAGGTGTCTACACGCTCAGGATCAATCAGGGAGGCAGGAGCATCGCGCTGAAGGTGGTTAAAATACAGGCAGTATATTAATTAAGAATTAAGAATTAAGAGTTAAGAATTAAGAATTAAGAATTGATAATCAGTCTCTTAGACTGCCGACTGCCGACTGAAGATTGAAGACTGAAGACCCAAGACCTAAGACCTTTATTATGGTAAGCATCAAACCAACCCGTGAAGAAGCCCGGAGCTTTTCAGAAAATACAACAAGTCGGACAGCCTGTACAAACATGCATTGTCAGTGGAGGCCGTAATGAGATACATGGCCCGCAAACACGGCGAGGATGAGGAGATGTGGGGTGTGATAGGCCTTATTCACGATCTCGATTACGAGATGTACCCTGACCAGCACTGCACAATGACCGAAAAAATAATGAGGGAAGAGAGCTGGCCTGAAGAGTACATCAGGGCAGTAATAAGCCACGGCTATGGCATCTGCTCCGATACTGAACCGCAGACACTGCTTGAAAAAACTCTCTTTGCCATCGACGAACTGACCGGACTGGTCACCACCAGTGCCCTGGTAAGACCGTCACGCAGCGTGCTTGACATGGAGGCACGGTCAGTGCGCAAGAAATGGACCGATAAAAGATTTGCCGCAGGCGTAGACCGGAGTGTTATTGAACAGGGTGCCGCCCGCCTGGGCGTAGACCTAAATGACCTGATATCAGACACCATAGCGGGAATGCGTGAAGTTGCAGATGAAATAGGCCTCAGAGGAAACCCGCAGGTGTAGAATGCCGTGAGGGTTACAGCTCGCGTATCTGTATATTCCTGAACCATACATCGTCACCGTGGTCCTGCAGGACTATGTACCCTTCTGAAGCGATATTTGCCCAGTCAGGATTTTCTGCCGGCCATTTGCTGTCCTGGATAAGTGCGTTAAACTCCGGTGTCCACAGATGATACTCAAGGACGGTCTCTCCGTTCTGCATATGCCATACCGAACCTTTATATACCTTTATCTCAGCAGTGTTCCATTCACCGGCCGGCTTGGCATTCTGAGGAACTGCAGGGATCAGGTCGTAAAGTGAACCTGCCTTGCGGTTGCCGTCCTTGCCGGCTTCAGCATCAGGGTGACCTTCATTATCCAGAATCTGCATTTCAGGTCCGGTTTTCCATGGTTCAGACCACTCTGGTGCTTCCTGTACAAGGTACATTATACCGCTGTTGCCACCTTCAGAAATCTTCCATTCAAGCTTCAGATGGAAATTTGAATATTTCTTGTCGTAGAGGATATCGTCGCCGGGGCCACCTGCCTCGCCCCTGCCTGAGCCAATGCAATGCAGCGTGCCATCAACGATCTCCCATCCCTGTTCAGGGAAGGTGGGCATGTTGTAGTTGCGCCACCCCTGTGTGGTGGTGCCGTCAAAGAGGAAGGTCCAGACCTCAGCCTCCGTTGACTTAGTTTCGACTTTCTTCTTGTCCTTGCCTGATCCGCAGGAGACGAGTGATACTGCAACGGCAAGTACAAATAGCATTTTTAATACTTTCATAGATAATTGGTTTTAAATATTTGATTTACATTATTTTAAGTTATACTGGTGTCTCCGGGTTGCGACCGTCAGCCTCGGCAGTTATGCCAGTATCTCGTGTCGTGACCATCAGCTACGGCAGTTATGCCGGCATCTCCGGTAGCGACCAGCCTGTGCGATAGTTGTGTTTGATCATCTCTGCTGCAAACAGTTTTACATTGAGCGGGTCGGTATATTTCCGGTTGAATGTCGGGTGACCGTCGGTAATGCTGAAATTGTCCTCAATGCATATCTTGATCGTTTCGGTGTCATTGATATTGGTAAACTCCATCTTTTCACCGTCCCATTCCAGGGTTTTGTTGAGACCCTGCAGCCTTACTGCCAGCACGCCCATCACCACCATTTCATTAAAGGGGCCGGCTTCGGAAAAGTCTGACTTGGTCATCACCCTTTTGTCTGCAGGTTCCTTGCACGCGCGCACCCAGTCCATCTCGTGGCTGGTGGTCACGCGGCGCTCAGTCTTCGGCGATACCGGTACGCGGCCTGAAAGCAGCCACGGTTCGCGTCCATAGCATCCGCATATGAGAGTGTCCTTGCTTCCGTAGAAGATGCAACCGCCGTCGGGATCATATGCTTTTCCTGCAGGCCATCCCTCGGGTTTCATTGGCAGTATGCCACCGTCAGTCCATGTAACCTCAACCTCCGGATATTTTATCTTTGACCCTTTAGGCGTTGGTCTCTCGGGGAACACAAGCTTGACTGACTGGGCGGTGGGCGCGCTGTCAGTAAGCAGTAATGTTGAGTTGCCTTCGGCTTTGGTCGGGTAATTAAGCTTCAAACCCTTGAATACCGGGTGAAGGATATGGCACGCCATGTCTCCCAGGGCTCCGGTACCAAAGTCCCACCACCCTCTCCAGTTCCAGGGCGTGTATATACTGTGGAACGGACGCATGGGTGCCGGGCCGATAAAAAGATCCCAGTTGAGGGTATCGGGTACCCACTCCCCCTTCGCAGGCCTGTTAAGTCCCTGTGGCCATATAGGCCTGTCGGTGAAAGTCTCAACCTTTCTGACCTCACCTATCTCGCCGCTCTGAATCCACTCGATAATCTGGTTCACCCCTTCACCTGAAGAGCCCTGGTTGCCCATAGAGGTCGCAACCTTATGCTTTGCGGCAAGCTTTGTCAGAAGACGCGATTCATACACACTGTGCGTAAGAGGCTTCTGAAGATAGACATGCTTGCCCATGGTCATCGCATTAGCGGCCGTAAGGGCATGAGTATGGTCTGCTGTGGCTATGACGACGGCATCAATAGACTTGCCCATCTCATCGTACATCTTCCTGTAATCCCAGTACCTGGCTGCAGCAGGATAAGCATCAAACACCCTTTTTGAGTAACCCCAGTCAACATCGCAGAGAGCAACGATGTTTTCCGATGAAGCTACGTTGCGGATATTGGTTGCACCAACCCCGCCTATGCCTATGCCGGCAATATTCAGCTTATCGCTGGGTGCACGATAGCCAAGACCGCTGACAACATTGCTCGGAAGGATTGTAAGACCAGCAATTGCAGCACCGGTAGTGCCTACAAATGACCGTCGTGTGATTTTGTTTGTTTCATCTTTCATTGTACAGGAGGTTAATATTTCAATACAAGCCTTAAAAGTAAATAATTCATACGTAAAATAAAACCGGGATATGAATTTTAAATCCGGTCAGCTTTCCCCAAAAAACAGTAAATTGCATTAAAGGACCACATATGGCTGATAAGCATTTTAGCATTGAACTGAATGAAAACACCAGGGTGGGCAGGAGTCTCAGGATAATTCTTGGAGTAGCCTGTCTCATCGTGACTGCATGGTTCATTTTCAGCGTACAGGGGACGGCAGCCTCAGTGGGAACCGCCTGGATTGCAATGGGTTTCCTCCTCCTCTTCGGCCTGTGGCTAATAGGTTCGGGATTAGGATTAACGGAGAGATATATCACTATTGGCCATGACAGTATAGTGTTAAGGCAGGATTTCTACAGGCCACCGGTGGTGTTCACCTCCTCCTCTCTTACGGCTGTTGAGTTCAAACCTGTCGTCATTGATTTTTACACTGATAATAAAAATGTAAGACTTAGGCTCGGGACTTACTATCCTGGCCGGACTGCTGCAATAATGGAAGCTGTTGAGGAGTTTTGTGTAATTCACTCTATTGAGATAAAGAGAGATAACCAGGAGGGCACGGAGGTAGAAACATGAGGTTGAGGATGGGAATGATCGGTGGTGGCGAAGGGTCTCTGATAGGGCCTGTGCACCGGATGGCGGCACGCCTCGACGGCATGACCGTACTCGTGTGCGGTGCCTTCAGCAGCGATCCGGCAGTGTCATCAGCCACGGGTGAGAGAGAGTGCCTTGACAGATCACGCGTTTATGAGACATGGCAGGAGATGATCACCAGGGAAAAATCGATGCCCGGGGATATCCGG
>JBHEOU010000152.1:0-4532 GCA_046260645.1 Bacteroidales bacterium
AGGCAGCAGTATGGGTGACGAAGGGTGATTTTTGCTTTCGGAGGTAAAGTCATCCTGAACCTTGAGAGAGGTCCCATATAGTGAACATTCCCCGGTAGCTTCAGTCCGTGCGAAAGTCTTCCCGACAGGTTCACCGGTCCCGTGTAGTCAGGCACCAGGCAGAGATCGTACCTGTTGATGATCATCCGGTGGATCCACGCGGCAAAAGGCTCTATGAACCGCAGTGACCGCGGGAAAGGAATGCGCAACTGGTGTGTGACATAGACTGAGAAGATGCGGTGGTGAAAAAAACCGAACCGGTTATCAGAAATTATGACAGAGGGCTTAATCTCTTCCGCCAGCCTTCTGAGGGTGAAGTGCTCACGGATGGCAGAGATAACCACCACCGGCAGTTGCATGAAGATACAGAGATACTGAGGGAGGAACCGGGAATAGCTGATGTGCAATCCGGGTATTTCAATCAGCCTGATACCGGGCAGCTCACGTTCTATCAGGGGCAGGAGTTGTGCATCTGCCCCGAAGACAACCGCGTTGCCCCGCTTTTTCAGTTCCAGGGCCAGGGGTATCATCCGTCCTGCATGGCCGAAGCCCCAGTTCAGGGGGCTGATGAGTATCGTCATGCCGCTCATGGTGTTCGTCCTGCCGCTCATGGCGCTTGTCATGCCGCTCATGACGGTTATCCTGACACGGATGTGCTGATGCCCAGCGCCTGCACTCTGGCTGCAATGGCACTGAGCTCTGCCTCGGGCACCTTCTTCAGGTTGTTACCCAGGGGTGTATCGCGGTCGATGGTATAGATCATGACCGACTGTGGCCTGAGACGGCTGACGGCCTCAAGCCAGGCCTCAAGCTCTTCCGGGGTTGTGTTATCAACAGGCTGCCCATTGCATTCACCTCTTACAAAGAGGGTCTGAATGATGAACTTCCCTTCAAAATCCTTTACATATTGTTCGAACCGTGCCAGATCTGCCTTGCCTCGTGGCTGGTTGAGTCGCCTTACAGTATCGGGAATGGCAGAATCGAGCTTCAGGATGTTCATGTCGACCCTCTTCAGGGCCTCGCGTACGCTCCTGAGGCGCAGGGTTGATCCGTTGGAGAGCACTGACACCTTTGCTTCCGGGAAAAATTCATTACGCAGGGCGACGGAGTCATCGATGATAGCTGCAAAATCAGGGTGCAGTGTTGGCTCTCCGTTGCCGGCGTAGGTTATGACATCAGGAGCCTTACCCTGCTCCTTCATCTCTGACAGTTTCATTCTCAGGGCCTCATACACCGCCGGGCGGGAGGGCAGCGCCGTTGAGATGCTGCTGCCTGCGGAGGTCCATCCGCATTCGCAGTATACGCAGTTGAAGGAGCATACCTTACGGCTGACAGGAAGGAGGTTGATGCCCAGCGATACTCCGAGCCTGCGGCTTCTTACCGGTCCGAAAACTATGCTGTCAAAGAGGAATGTTGGCATTGAGATCGGGGTTAATGCTTCAAATTTACAATAATCTTCGTACCCGGCTCACGGGCAGCAGGCGCAGGTTGACCAGATCAGCATTCTCAATGAGAAGGAGACCCGGCTTTTTCCCCGGTTCTATTGATCCGAGAGTATCTGACATCTTCAGTGCCCTGGCGCCGTTGATGGTCCCCCACCTGATGACCTCCCCGAGCGGAATGCCGGGTGCTGCCTCGTGCAGCAGCCTCAGCTCGGCCAGCATGTCAAGGCGGTCATTGGAAGCGAGGCTGTCAGTGCCTGCTACGATCCGGTCAGTGACCTCCCGGAGAAGCGCTACAGGGGGCATGGCTCCTGTAATGTGCAGGTTCGACGACGGGCAGAGACAGAACCAGGTGTTTCCTTCCCCGGCCAGCTTCTCAGCCTCCGCCCGTGTTATCACGGTGTTGTGCACGAGAATGAGATGCGACGCCAGGCGTGAGAGCCCGAGGGCTGTCTCAACATGATCATGCGCCATCTTACGCTCATCGTCCGACTCGAGGAAGTGAAGGGATATGACTGATCCGGGAGTGATATGTTCACGTACCAGCGTGAAGAGGCGATCCGACATTGAATAGACGGCATGGGGGGTAATATATGCCGGCAGCAGCGATTCCCTGGCAGCCTCAGCCACCTTCAGCACCCCGCTCATACGTGCGTCAGCCACGAGGGGGTCTATGCCAAAGACTTCGGCAAAGGTAAGGTAACGGATAGAGCTCCTGTTCTTTACATCAAATGAAACGGATTCATTGCTTATGTCGCCGCAGGCCACCACGCCTCCGTCATGCATCTCCCTGTCGGCTCTCTCCGCCGCTGCTTTGATCTCTGCTGCTGCATCGATCTCCCCGCGTCCGGCCCCGTACCCGGCCCCGTTCACCTCCCCGCGCCCGGCCCCGTTCCCGGCCCCGCGCTGTTCACTCATATAGGAAATAAACCCGGTAAGTCCTTCTCCCCGCGGAATAGCATTTCGCATGTGCGAGAGCTCAAGGTGCGAGTGGCAGTTGACCAGCCCGGGAATCATGATGCCGTTGTAGAATTCTGTTCCGGCGCTCTCCTTCAGTTCACCACCTGTATCTTCAACTTCAACAATGGTTCCGTCGTCTGCGGCAGTAACGACAGCTCTCCTGAGAGGTTTGCCGGCCGCGGTGAAGACATATTGAGCAGCGATCCTTCTCATTATCACTTATCAGGGGCAACCGTGTCAACCCGCAGGCTGATGTTGGCTATACGGGCATGTTTTTCCCATCGCCCCGACTGACTGTCGTGGTTCAGGATCCAGCCCCGGAGGCGTGTGTTCCTGATGGTGTCAAGCACATGACTTATGGTCACACTCTGAAACTGTCCGTCCTTATCCAGGAGATACTCCTCCCAGTAATCCCGTTTTTCTACCCCGGTGCTGTCGGTATAACTGAAGTACACCGACACTCTCGGGTTTCGGCTTTGATCATCTTCGAAGAGACGTATGTCTGCTGACAGAACATAAATACCTGTCTTTGTTGCCGGCATATCAAACCATATCGGATCACGGGTGAAGTCCTCAGGGAAGCTGTAGCTGGCCTTTCCTGTCCACAGGTTCTCAACCGCTGAGGTTGCGGAGGGTCCCTGTTCGATCATTATCATAGTCTCCATCTCCAGCAGGTTGCCGGTGACCCGGTCATAGATCCTCGCCAGTTTCTTTGGCTTATCGGTAAAATAGTACCTCATGGTTGCATTAAGCTGCCCGAGGGTGTAACCGTGGCTGTTGATGACATCGATGTAGTTAAGGATTGAATCGCGCTGCCCCCATGTCTCCCTCATCGGGGCGAGGTCCATGATGCCTGTGGTGAGGTAGGTGTCAGTGAGTATGGCCACCAGCTTGTCATCAGGAATAAGCATTTTCCTTCCGGGCTTGTTACCGCCCTGATTTCCACATGATGACAGTGCCAGCACCAGGGTGGCGACTGTTATTAAAATCCTTGTGCTCATCTCTTTTCGCTGTTGTTCTCCCTCAGATATCTTCGCGAGAGATAGTGAACCGGGTACCATGCCGCACCGTATCCGATGGCTGCCACCGTGGCTGCCACCACGACGAAGTCAATTAGCTGCATCCTGACGGGATAGGCGTCAATGAGCAGTGATTCGCCGGCCAGCTTCACAATGCCGAAGTGCTGCTGGGCAGCGCAGAGCATGAAACCCAGGAGCAGGCCGAGGGCTGTACCTATGATGGAGATCATCCATCCCTCATAGATGAAGATTCGTTTAATAAGCCGGTTATCGGCCCCCAGGCTCTTCAGGATATTGATATCCCTCTCTTTTTCTATTATGAGCATGGTGAGCGATCCGATAATATTGAACGAGGCAATCACCAGGATAAAGGTCAGGATAACAAAGATGGCAAGCCTTTCCGCCTTCATCACCTTGTAGAACATCTCCTGCTGTTCATACCTGTTCTGTACCAGGAACTGGTCGCCCATCAACTCCCTGATGGCTTTCTGTGTTTTGCGTTCATCCGCTCCGCTATTCATCCTTACTTCAATGGAGCTGACCTCGGTGGTATAGTCAAGCAATTCCCTCGTGAAGTCAAGAGGCAGGAAGATATATTTGGAATCAAACTCCTGTTCTACGGCAAAGATCCCGGAGAGATAGATATATTTCCTTATGAATTCACTGCCGGGGTTGGCCCTTATTCTGGCTTTGCGGTCAGGGATATAGATTGCCAGCGGGGATATAAAGTTAAGTCTCATTCCCAGGTGGTTTGCCACGCCCAGCCCGGCAACGGCATATGGTCTTCCGTTCTCCGCCTGCAGCATAAATTCACCGTCCCACATGGCAGTGTCAAGATCGGTGACATCGGTGTAGTTGAGTGAGACACCCTTGACGGTGGCTATAAACTGCTGTTCATCATACCTCAGCAGTGCGTTCTCCTCCAAAGTCTCGGCATAAACATCGACGCCTTCTATGGTCGACAGACGCTGGAGCATCAGGGTGTCAGGGGTGAAGACTTTTCCCATCACAGGTGAAATCTTTATCTCCGGGTCTGATGTGCTGAAGATGCTCTTCACCATCTCCTCAAGGC
>JBHEOU010000153.1:0-4521 GCA_046260645.1 Bacteroidales bacterium
GTACGTTGGACGCTGTCCGCAGTGTGACTGACGGACCGGAGGATTAGTATTAAATGATTATTTTCCGGCTGGGCAGGAGGAAATTAATTGTATAAATATGGCTGAACCAAAACTAATCTATCTCCCGAAAATCCTTGATGACAGAGGTAATCTGACATTTGTCGAGGAGAAGAGGCATTTTCCCTTTGTCATCAACAGGGTTTACTGGATCTATGACGTTCCCGGAGGCGAGTTCAGGGGCAGTCATGCGTTCCGCAAGAACGAAGAGATGATTGCTGCCCTCTCAGGCAGCTTTGACGTGGTGCTGCACGATGGCAAAAGGGAGTACCGTTTCTCGCTCAACCGGTCGTATGACGGGGTCTATGTGCCAAAGATGGTGTGGCGGAGGATGGAGAATTTCTCCACAAATTCGCTGGCACTGGTACTTTCATCAACTAATTTTAATGACAATGATTACATCAGGGACTTTGATCAATTCCTGAAGGAGGTGGCGCGATGAAGAGAATAACCATAAATGACTGCCGGATAACAGAGCTGCCCAAGGTGCACTTCAAGGCAGGAAATATGTCAATTGCTGACGGTGTCAGGGAGGTGCCCTTCAAGGTGGAAAGAGTATTCTGGATCTATGATATACCTGCAGGTGAAGCCAGGGGCGCACATGCCCATCATGAATGTCATCAGTTCATAATCGCCGCCAGCGGTAGTTTCGAGGTAGAGGTTGATGACGGCAATGAGAGGAAAATCTTCTACCTGAACAGGCCGTTTTACGGGCTGCACATACCTCCCGGCATATGGTCGCATGAGCTTAATTTTTCCGCCGGGGCGATATGCCTGGTGCTTACATCACAGCTGTTTGACGATGATGACTATATAAAGGATTATGAAGAGTACCAAAGATTTGTCTTCGCCGGAGAGAGACAGGAATGAGTTCCTGAACCTGCTTGATCAGAAGGCTGCGGATTTGCTGTTCTACTCCCCGTTCAGCTTCCTGCATAAAGCCGACAGCTATGAACTTTATCGCGAGACATTCACTGACCCGCTCAAAAGGGATATAGCAGGGGAGAAGGCAGAAGTATCTGTCATTGACATTGAGGGACGGAGGACTTTTTTCGTCTGGAGGCTCATGCCCTGGGATTCCGCGTACTTCAAGAGGAGGATCATCAGGATCGATCTTATCGTGCCTGATCACGACAGCACCGATATCACTGGCAGGGCTGTAAGCCGGTTCACCGGGGAGATCGCCGGAGAGGGCGATTATATTTTCATGAATATCCCATGTGAGGATCTGCGTCTGATACAGGGGTTATCGCGGACGGGCTTCAGGCTTGTGGAGACACGACTGAACTATTTCTTCACTGCTTTTGATGTGGCTGTTCCCCCGCCGGTGCCGGTGAGGAGGGCAGTGACGAATGACATCCCTGCGCTAAGGGATATCGCTATGCGAATGAGAAACAGGTATGACAGGGTTCATGCCGATCCGGCCTTTGAGCCCGGAGAGGCGGATGCCTACCTCGCGACCTTCATTGAGGAGTCGGTAAAAGGATTTGCAGATATGGTCATCGTACCGGACCTGCCTGGCAGGGAGCCTTTCGGGTTCCTTGCTGCCAACAATCCTGAGAAGGTTCTCGGTTACAATATAGCGAAGCTGGTGCTGGCAGCCGTTGACGCCCGTGATCACAAGGGGTGGCTCGGCCATCTGCTCTCAGGGGTCATTGATGAGCTCAGGAAGCAGGAGACGGATATTCTCACAACCATAACCCAGGCATCAAACAGGCCTGCCATCCGGACCTGGGAGAAGGCAGGGTTCAGGCTGGGATATGTGACACATGTATACTCGTACACGAAGTGATGATCAGATTTCTTGACATTAAAAAGATAAGTGAAAGCTTTGAGCCGGCGCTCACAGAGGCTGTTCAGCGGGCTGTGCACAGCGGCTGGTATCTTTTGGGGGAGGAGGTGTCAGCATTTGAGAAGGAGTACGCTGAGTATACAGGTGCGAGGCACTGTATCGGGGTCGCCAACGGACTTGATGCCCTCAGGCTGATCATGAAGGCCTGGATTGAGACGGGAGTCATGAAGGAGGGTGATGAGGTCATAGTCCCTGCGAATACCTATATAGCCTCTATTCTGGCGATTACCGATAACCGGCTTAAGCCTGTATTGGTTGAGCCGGACATCAATACATACAATCTTGATCTCTCGCTCATAGAGAAGCATATCACGCCGCGCACGAGAGCGATAATGGTGGTGCATCTTTACGGCCGGGCCTGCTGGTCAGAGGGTCTTGAGCAGCTTGCTCGCAGGCATAACCTGAAGATCATTGAAGACAATGCGCAGGCGTCAGGCGCGAAGTGGAACAGAGGGAGCGGGGCTGACCTGGAACTTAAACGGACCGGATCATTGGGAGATGCTGCGGGTAACAGTTTCTACCCGGGAAAGAACCTGGGCGCACTTGGCGACGGGGGAGCGGTGACCACCAATGATGACGAGCTCGCTACGGTAGTCAGGGCGCTGGCCAACTACGGATCGACGAAGAAGTATGTAAATGATTACCAGGGCCTGAACTCACGGCTCGATGAGATCCAGGCCGCTGCCCTGCGTGTGAAGCTGCCGCGGCTCGACGCTGACAACGCACGCCGGTGCGCAATAGCCAATTACTACATCAATAACATAATACATCCTGATATTATTCTGCCATACAGGCGGCAACAGCCAACCGGAAACCTCAGTACTACTTTCGACTTTCAACTTCCGACTTTCGACTTCTGTCTTTCCCATGTCTGTCATCTGTTTGTCATCCGTCATCCGGAGCGCGACAGGCTGCAGCGATACCTGACCGACAACGGCGTACAGACACTGATACACTACCCGATACCGCCGCACAGGCAGCAGGCATACCAACAGTGGAACGAAATGAGTTTCCCGCTAACCGAAAAGATACACCGTGAGGTGTTGAGTCTTCCCATAAGCCAGGTTATGGAGGAAGAGGAGTATGCCAGGGTCACAGAGTTAATCAACAGCTTCATATAGAATGCTTAGCATCATTTTATTATCGTACTACAGCAAAGGCCGGATAGCCGAGGCTTACAGGAAGGTCAGCGAAATCATGGCTGCAAATGGTATTCCATTTGAGTTCATTGTCATTGATGACGGGTCGGAAGATGAATCATACAGGATTGCCCGGGACCTGGAGAAGATTCATGATAATTTCAGGTCTTACAGGCTGAGCCGGAATTACGGCTCTAATTATGCTGTTTTTGCCGGGCTGAGTGTCTGCAGGGGAGAGTGTGCCACATTCATACCGGATGACGAGCAGCTTCCGTATCAGAAGATAACCGAGATGTACAGCCTCTGGAAGTCCGGAGAGAAGGTGATTGTACCCTACCGGTCGGGGAGGAATGACGGCTTCATAAATAATCTTGCCGCACGCACATTTTACAGCATCATTAATCGTATGTCGGAGGTGCCGTTTCCGAAAGGGGGTGCTGACGCATTCCTGATTGACCGTGAGCTCATTGATCTTCTGAATGAAAGGATTCATCCCATTAATACAGCCATTGTGCCTGAGGTGCTGAGGCTGGGGTTCAGTCCCTGCTTTATCCCTTATGACAGGGTCAGGGGGACGAATGTTAAGTCGCGTTGGACTTTAAGGAAAAAGGCGAGGTTTTTCAAGGACATTTTCTTCTCCGGATCAACCTGGCCTATCAGGATTATAACCTGGGTCGGATTCATCTTTGCATTCCTTGCACTCTGCATGATTGTTTTTTACGGCTATGTTGCGCTGTTCGGCAATCCTGATTTCTGGGGAGAGAAGCTTCCGGGATGGACATCAACGGTTGTCATTATTGCATTTTTCTCGGGTATTATTCTCTTCTCGCTGGGCATCATTGCCGAATATATCTGGAGGATCTACGAGGAGGTCAAGGGGAGGCCCGGGTATATCATCAGGAAGAAGGGGGATGTTGGCAGCAGGACGATGACCGGTGATGACACCAGGACGATGACCGATGATGACACCAGGATGATGACCGATGTTGACAGCAAGACGATGACCGATGGTGACAGCAGGACGATGACCGATGATGTAGGAAGGATGACGGAAGACACAGGAGACGGCACCAGGTGACAGAACCGCGACGCAGGAATAATTTTCGGATCTTTTTGTTTATTGCCGGGGCTGTATGCCTGTTTTATGCATTGGTGTTCCAGTCTGTGACCTATGAGGCCCAGGGCGACTTCCCGGCATATCTTGACCTTGCCAGGCAGATCTTTCACCTGCCCGGCGCCAGCACCACAGACCTGAGTCACAGGTCGCCGCTCTATTCAATCATCCTGGGGCTTTTCCTGATGGTTTTCGGTGAACCGCAGTACCTGGCGGCAATGATGGTTGTTCAGTACGCACTGATCTTTGCCGCCTCACTGCTGGTATACAAGATAATACACCAGTTAACAGGCCACACCGCTGCAGCATTTGCTGCCGGCATTGCCGGTATTGCAAACCTGACCACGATTTTCTTCGGG
>JBHEOU010000154.1:0-4457 GCA_046260645.1 Bacteroidales bacterium
AAGCCATAAAACGGGGGATGGAGATAATTCACCAGGAAAATTAATTGTCGATTGTCGATTTTTTTAATCGCAAATCGCAAATCGCAAATCACTCATAGAAGTGCATCTCCCGGATGTACCGCCACGTTGGGGCTGGAACGAACCATGAGACATCCTTGCCATCTTTAATTGCACTGCGGATGAAGGTGCCGGATATATCCATCACCGGTGCATCAATCTTCATGACTGACGCCATGGCGATGATCTCCTCCAGCCTCTTGCTGCTCTTCCTGCCAGGATAAAGACGGGGATAAACAATTATTGGGTATTGCTTAACGAGCATTTCGACATTCTTCCACTTGTGAAGGGTGGTCAGGTTGTCTTCACCCATTATGAGAGTGAAGCTTCGCTCCGGGTATTTCTCTGCCAGCCATGCCAGCGTATCAATGGTATAGGAGGGTTGGGGAAGGGTGAACTCGACATCCGATACCCTGAAACGGGGGTCTTCTCCTATGGCAAGCTCAGTCATGTAAAGCCGGTCGCGGTCTTTTAACAGTGACTCCTTCGCCTTGAGCGGATTATGCGGACTGACTACAAACCATATCTCTTTCAGTGAGGAGTACTCGGCTATATAGTTCGCGATAGCCATGTGCCCTATGTGCACCGGGTTGAATGAACCGAAAAACAATCCTGTCTCCATCACCTCACCCCAATGAATTCTGTCACCACTTCCATTATTTCGCTGTATGCCTTCTCCAGCCCGTCATTCACAATAACACGGTCAAACCTGTCTGCCAGAAGGATCTCCGAAGCAGCCTTCTCCACCCTCATTTCTATCTTCTCCGGGGAATCGGTTCCGCGTCTCAGCAGCCTTGCCCGCAGTTCGTCAACCGAGGGCGGCATTATAAAGATGGCAAGGGCATCCTTCCCGAAGATCTTCTTCAGGTTGATTGCCCCCTGTGCGTCGACATCAAAGAGGGGTACCTTCCCTTCTCCGGCGATGCGGTCAATCTCACCTCGAAGGGTGCCGTAGTAATGATCGCAGTAGACCTCCTGCCATTCGATGAATTCGCCATTTTTGATCTTCTGTCTGAATTCAGGCGAGGTGATGAAATAATATTCTTTGCCGTCGACCTCACTGCCCCTCGGTTTCCTGCTCGTTGCCGATACCGAGAACATGAGTGGCAGACCGGCATTCAGAAGATATTTCACAAGTGTGGTCTTGCCGGCTCCCGAGGGAGCGGTAATGATAAGTACTCTCTTGCTCTTTCCTCTTTTCATGAGCCTAAAGCACATTCAGGGTCAGTTCCTTTATCCGTTCCAGTTCGTCTTTCATCATCACCACCAGCTTCTGCATGGAGGCATCATTGGCTTTGGAACCGATGGTGTTGATCTCACGGCCCATCTCCTGCGAGATGAAGTTGAGCATCTTGCCATTCTGACCGTCGCCGCTCATGGTTTCAATGAAGTAGTCGCAGTGTTTCTTCAGCCGCACCTTCTCCTCATTGATGTCCATCTTCTCAAGGTAGAAGATCAGTTCCTGCTCAAAGCGGTTCTTGTCGATGTTTTCCGATCCGACGGTCTCCTGAAGTGTAGCCATAAGCTTCTCGCGCATGCGTGTCAGGCGGTCGCCCTGTACCGTGTTGAGGTTTTCAAGGTACCTGCTGATACTGGCGACAGACTTTGCGAGGTCAGCCTCCATCGCCCTGCCCTCCTCAAGACGGTACAGGTCGGCCATAGAGAGTGCATCATCAATCAGTTTTACGGCCATGCTCCATTCCTCCTCAGTAAGCTCAGCCCTCTCGGTCCTGAGCGTTTCGGGGAGCCGCATCACAATGCCGAGCAACTCACTGTCGCTTTTGATACCCAGCTCGTTGCTTATCGTCCTGAGCTGATTGTAGTAGTTTTTAACGATGCTACTGTTTATCACCGGTGCCGGCTCGTCATTCATGGCATCGAAGGAGATCATCAGGTCAATCTTGCCTCTCTCGAGTCTCCTGATGACCATATTCCGTATCTCCAGCTCCTTTTCCTTGTAGACCCACGGCATCTTGGTGTTGACGTCAGCCTGTTTGCTGTTGAGCGATCTGATCTCAACGGTGATTTTGCGGTGGGATGTCTCCAGCATGGCTTTGCCATAGCCGGTCATTGATCTTATCATGATGGTGCAGTTATGCCTGAGGCAAAGATAGGTTTTTTATGTCAGGTGAGCAGGTCGAGCTCAACGGTGAAGTGTCTCATGATCGGTGCTTCCCATTTGATGCTGAGGCCCCTCGTGATCTGGTTCCTTCTCTCCCAGACGTTGCAAATCGCTGCTGCCACATAATCCATGTGGTTATCGGTATAGACCCTCCTTGGGATGGCAAGCCGCACAAGCTCCAGCTCCGGGTGCCTGTTCAGCCGTGTGACCGGATCGCGGTCGGCCATCAGGGTGCCAATCTCCGCACTTCGTATGCCTCCTTCCAGGTAAATCTCAACTGCCAGTCGCTGTGCAGGGAACTCCTCTGCGGGTACCTGCGGCAGGAATTTCCCTCCATCGATGAAGATGGCATGACCGCCGTAGGGCACCTGCACCGGTATGCCTGCCGCGGTGAGCTGCTCACCCAGGTGTGCCACCTGCCGGATGCGCGACTCAAGATAGTCAAACTCAGTGCCCTCGAAGAGACCCACTGCCAGTGCATTCATATCACGTCCAGCCATGCCTCCGTAGGTGAGGAATCCCTCAAACATTATATTGAAGGTTGTGGCCTTGCGGAACAGCTCCTGGTCCCTGAAACCGATGAATCCGCCTATGTTGACAATGGCATCCTTCTTCGAGCTCATTGTCATACCGTCAGCATAGGAGAACATCTCGCGGGCTATCTCCCTGATGCTTTTGTCAGCGTATCCCTCTTCGCGTGTCTTAATGAAGTATGCGTTTTCGGCAAAACGCGCAGAGTCAATTATAACGGGCACACCGTACCTGTCGGCGAGCTCCCTTACCCCCCGGAGGTTGGCCATGCTTACAGGCTGCCCGCCGGCAGTGTTGTTGGTGACGGTCATGACTATGCACCCCAGCTTCTCATGGGGCGTCTCTTTCAACACCTCTTCAAGCTTTTCATGATCGACATTACCTTTGAAAGGATCAACGGCATTAATGTTTCTTGCGATCCCTACGGTGCAGTCAACCGCTGTGGCCTTGCGGAACTCGATATGCCCCTTGGTGGTGTCAAAGTGGGCGTTGCCCGGGATAACGTCGCCCTCCTTAACCAGCACCGAGAAAAGGACGTTCTCAGCAGCCCTGCCCTGGTGCGTGGGTAGGAAATACTCAAATCCGGTAATCTCTTTGATGGCCTCTTTGAGCTTATAGTAAGATGAGGCGCCGGCATAGCTCTCATCACCGGTCATGATGGCACCCCATTGCCTGTCACTCATAGCCCCGGTGCCGGAGTCGGTGAGGAGGTCAATGAACACCTGCTCTGACCGCAGGTTAAAGAGGTTCCACGAGGCTTTACGTATCCAGTCACGGCGCTCTGCGAGCGTGCTCTGACGGACAGATTCAACCATCTTTATCTTGAAGGGTTCACAGTATGGTAAAGTCATGGTAATTAAGAATTAAGAGATAAGAATTAAGAATTAAGCACTATATCAATTAATAGAATTATAAGAATTAGGGAATTAAGAATTATTAACAACCGGGAGGGGAGAGGGGTGGAAAAGCATTGAGACATGCAACCCCGGGGGCTCAGAATGCGTCCCTGTTCTTGATGTTCCGAAAAATCAGCTGCCGGTTTATTTCCGACAGAAAATGGAAAATCATCGAAATGGGCTATTTTTGCAAAGATAACTTTTTTATGTTTGGGGTACAATCCGTAATTGTTTAAACATCGTGAAATGAGATTGAGAACCGTTAAGATTCTTTTAATTTTTTATTGCCTTTTCGGAAGCATGCTGCTCTCCGGGCAGGTTGTTGATATACCGGCGACTATACCGGTGAATGAACCAGAGGTGTCAGCCGACACCCTGGAGGTCACAATACCCATGCTGAAACCCGTCAGGGGTGCGCCGGTGCCAGCCATCAACGGTCCGCAGGATATAAAACTTGACAGGGATGCCTCACTGCGGTATCTGGAAAAAATTTACTCTGCGAACCAGATGTGGAGGAAGAGCAATGACCCGCTGCGCGAGGCAATCAGGAACCTCATATGGATAGCATCGAGGCCTCCGGCCGACTCGGTGATGAGCTACCTGTCGGATTATGGGTTTGAGAAGATCAGGGTGCCGGCTGACAAATACTTCATATTCGATTCCATCCGAATCATTCTGCCGGTCATTCAGACTGACTCTTCAGCCATCGACACTGTAACCGCTAAACCCAGGACAGGAGAGATGTTCATTGAAGCCGGCAAGAGGCTTGAGAAGGTCAGACTGTCAGCTGATTCAAAACCGGTAATGACGAATGACACCCTGAGGCTGAATGATTCTGTATACATATTGAT
>JBHEOU010000155.1:0-4389 GCA_046260645.1 Bacteroidales bacterium
CACCTGAAGTGATGCTCGATGTCAATATCATAGCTGAAGGCAACGAGTTCACCAGCGTCGGAGGCGGCGCTGTTTCCACTGACAACAATCTCCTGGCCTACGGTGTTGACCATGTCAGCCGCAGGCAGTACACAATGTACGTAAAGGATCTGAATACCGGCCAGCTACTCCCTGACGAGATAGCCAACACTACAAGTCAGGGCGTATGGGCAGCCGATAACAAGACCCTTTTCTATGTGAAAAAGGATCCCGAGACTCTCAGGGCAGCCGTTATCATGAAGCATGTGCTGGGTACCCCCGTCTCCGAGGACAAGGTTGTTTTCGATGAGACAGATGAGACATTTTCGGTCTACCTGGGCAAGACAAAAAGCAAAAAGTATATTACCATTACCTCGAGCCAGACCCTTACAACCGAGGTTCGCATCATTGAAGCAGACAAACCCGACGGCAAGGTGATTATCTTCGAACCTCGCACCATTGACCGTCTTTATTCTGTTGAACACCTTAACGGGCATTTTTTCATCATGACCAATGCTGACGGCGCAAAGAACTTCAAGCTTATGAAATGCGCTGACAATAAGACGGGCAAGGACAACTGGACAGAGGTCATACCACACCGGACGGATGTACTGCTTGAGAACTTTGAGATCTTTGACAATTACCTCGTGGCCGATGAGAGGATCAAAGGCCTCACCAACCTACGCATCATAGGACTGGCTGACGGATCAGAGCATTTTCTCAATTTCGGTGAAGAGACCTATACTGCCGGCATCAGTGTCAATCCAAACGCTGCTACAACCCTTCTGAGATACAGCTACTCATCACTTACAACCCCCAACTCGGTCTATGACTATGACATGGCTGCAAAGACAAAGACGCTGTTGAAGCAGGACAGTGTGCTTGGCGGTTTTGACAGTAATAACTATGAATCGAAGCGCCTCTGGGCTACCGCCGGTGACGGCACCCTGGTGCCTGTATCGCTGGTCTACCGCAAGGGATTCGTGCAGGATGGCACTGCACCGATGCTGCTCTATTCCTACGGCTCTTACGGCAGCTCCACAGATCCTTCATTCCGCTCGTCTGCAATCAGCCTTCTTGACCGTGGATTCGTTTATGCTCTTGCCCACATCAGGGGAGGTAGCGAGATGGGACGCCAGTGGTACGAAGACGGCAAGCTGCTGAAGAAGATCAACACCTTCACCGACTTCAATGACTGCGCACGGTTTCTGATAAATGAAAAGTACACCTCTGCTGAACACCTCTATGCCCAGGGCGGCAGTGCAGGCGGACTACTGATGGGTGCAATAGTTAATCTGGAACCGCAGCTCTACAACGGCATTATCGCGCAGGTCCCATTCGTTGACGTTGTGAGCACCATGCTTGATGCCACCATACCCCTGACAACCTTTGAATGGGATGAGTGGGGCGACCCGCGCAAACAGGAATACTATGACTATATGCTATCATACTCACCCTATGACCAGGTGAAGGAGCAGGAGTACCCCCACATGCTTGTCACAACAGGTTACTGGGATTCACAGGTGCAGTACTGGGAGCCGGCCAAGTGGGTTGCCAAACTGCGCGACAAGAAGACCGATGACAACATTCTGATTATGGATGTTAACATGACTGCAGGCCACGGCGGCGCCTCAGGCCGCTTTGAGCGTCTGAAGACCGTAGCCCTGCAGTATGCCTTCATCCTCGATCTCGAAGGCAAGGTGAAATAAGCGCTGATTTCAGCATCCTCCCCTTTGACCGGGAGAACAGCCCGGATGTGTTAAACGGCACCTCCGGCAAAAGAAAGAGAGTCCCGCAATTTTGCGGGACTCTGCTGTATTAAACAGAATGGAAAAACATTAATAGTTGAGTTCCGCCCTCTCTGTCAGATACCAAAGACTGACTCCGGGGTTCAGATAACCAGGGGCAAATCTGGTATTCAGAAGCCGTAAGGCGACCTCTGCTGCGTTGATTTCATCTCGGGCTTGCGGGGAATGAGAGTATCTTCCATTGCCGCATTCCATGCCATCCATGCGGTAATAATTGCATTGTGCCTGAGGTCAGGCAACAGCAGACGCTCCCAGGTGTCTGCCAGCGTGTGATAGCCGCGACCGTATTCGATCATATCCTGGATGAACTGGAAGCCGGGGAGGCCGACACCGTCAAAGCTCTGGTGATCAGTTCCGCCGGTATTGCGTATGGCGATGGTGGTGAACCCCATGTCTCGCATCGGCTCCATCCACTCTTCGAAGAGAGGACGTACAAGGTTGTTCTCCTGGAGGTATATCCCCCGGTAACGCCCCGTACCGTTATCCATATTGAAATAGACTGAGAATTTGTCGAACCCGGGTTTCTTCTCGTTCTTCTCCCTGTCAAACAGGTAGTTCGACACGTAACCGCGTGATCCGAGGAGCCCCTGTTCTTCGCCACCCCAGAGAGCCACACGTATCGTCCGTCTCGGCTTTACATCAAGAGCCTTCAGAATCCTGAGAGCCTCCATCATGACTATGCACCCTGAAGCATTGTCCGCAGCACCGGTACCTCTCGGCAATGACGTTATAAACTTGCTTCGCGGGGATGAATTCAGCCTTTATCTCAGCCTCAATCTCGACCTTCTCTCCACGTTTAAGCATCCGCTCCATGCGACCGTAGGGCTCCATGGGAATGTTTATCTCCGTAACAGGGGACTGTCCGGTGCCGTCATACGATGCACCTGATGAACGTGGAATGTTGAAAGCACTTCCCTGGTTGATTATCATCGCCACATCCTCTGTACGGAGGAACTCAGTGATCTTGCCTCGCAGCTCGCGCATAGCCATCCAGTCACCTATCATCCTGCGTGACGGAGTGCCGCCTGCCTGAACCATGGAGATACTTTCTAGATCCTCCTCCGTGTGTCTTTTGGCCAGAGGCTCCCAGTTTATCTCATACTGCGATGTGGAGGGCGCCATAATTATCTTTCCCTTCAGCTTACCCCGGTATTGCTCAATATCTTCTGCCTTCTTTATGTCAACCAGGATGACTTCGCCCTTAACCAGCCCGTCTGTGCCTGATGTCCATGCCACAGGGGTGACGGAAAAATTGTTGTAGTAGGGCGCAGTCATTGCAGCATAGGCCTTCGAATAGTCCCATCCGCCACGTGAGAACTCACCGGCAACCTCAATACGGACATTCGCCATACCATATTCCGCAAGCTTCGCCCTGGCAATCTCGTTGGCACGGTCAATTCCCGGTGACCCGGTGAGACGCGGACCGGCAAGGTCGGTCATGATATATGCAAGTGTTTCAATATCAGAATTTCTCTGGCCTTCCTGCCTTATCTTGTAAACCATCGACAAGTCGACGGCCACCTCCTGTGCGGAAGCAGGCATGATTAAAACCAGCAGGAGTGCGGTGATCATCGCACTCCTTGAGCAAGTGAAAAGGTTTTTCATTTTCTTTTGTGGATTAAGCGGAATAAATATACTTTCATTAAAATTTACACAGTGAGGCATTAACATTAATTAACTTTACTTTTGTGCTGAGAGGAGCATTAAATGATCTACCCCGATACATACGAGGTCAAAATCGGATTTGACCGCATAAGAGAGAACCTGATCTCCTCCTGCCTCAGTCCGGCCGGCGTGCGGAGGGTGGAGGCCATGGAAGTCTCATTCGCGGCTGACGAGGTAAGAAAACGTCTCTCGCTGACCTCCGAGTTTCAGCAGATCATCTCATACGGTGAGCCGTTTCCGTCAGATAATTTCAATGACCCCCACGCCATGCTCGGGAAGCTTCGCATTGAGGGTACCTTCCCCGATCTGGAGGAGGTGGTGGCACTCAGGGGAGCCCTTGACACCATAAGGCGAATAATCGGTTTCTTTAAGAACAGGAAGGATGGCCGCTACCCGCTGCTTACGGAAATGGCACTTGCAGTGGTTTATTATCCTTTTGTGACAGAGGCTATTGAACGGATTATTGATAAGGAGGGAAAGGTTCGTGACAACGCTTCTCCGGCACTGAAGGTCATTCGTGCCGACCTGGCATCAAAGAGCCTTGCGGCAGTGCGGAAGCTCCATTCGGTATTGAGGCAGGCCCAGGCTGACGGACTGATTGACCGCGACGTCACCGTGGCAGTGCGCAACGGCAGGGGGGTGATACCCGTGACCGCATCGAACAAGCGAAGCATAAAGGGATTTGTGCACGATGAGTCAGCCACGGGCAAGACTGTCTTCATAGAACCGGCTGAGGTGGTTGAACTGAACAACGAGATCACGGAGCTGGAGCACCAGGAGAAACGTGAGATAGTACGGATACTGACTGCGCTGGCGGACAGCATCAGGCCATATATTGACGACCTGGAAACTAACATGGCATTCCTGGCGGAGGTAGATTTCATCAGGGCCAAGGCAC
>JBHEOU010000156.1:0-4379 GCA_046260645.1 Bacteroidales bacterium
GACTGAGGACTGCCGACTGAGGACTGCCGACTGAGGACTGTGGATTTATTTCTTGACCTTCTCCAATCCCTCCAGCTCCTCAATCCCCATGCTGCCTGACAGGCTGGCAATAGTCCTCAGGTCAAGGTCGCCGGTGATGGAGACGACAGAACTGCCATGACCTCCTGTTACCATCACAAGTTCAGCGATCTTGCCACCTGCCTCTCTGATCATGAACCACACCTCGCCATTCTTCTCCCTGACGGTCATCAACTCCTCGAAGCCGCTCCTGTTCAGTTTTGGCAACAGTTCCGAAGCAAAATTCAACCTTGAGACATTCATTGTGCTGTCAATGGAGAGGATCCGGATACCCTTTATGCGTGTCACAAGATTCCGAAACTCCTCATCCTCACTGTCAATCCTTGCCAGCAGGCTGAACATCCTGGAGGATATATAGACGGATGTAAAGCCTTCTTTCCCGCTGTACCTGTCGAAAATCTCGTCTACCGGGCTCTTCTGGCTGAACAGGGTGAGAGAGATTATAGTGAGTGATATTATAAGTACCAGTTTTTTCATGGTGTGACTGTTATTGGTTTTCCGTTTTCTGTTGTGAGTTTGTCAGCCGGTCAAGATATTGCAGTCTTGACAGGTTGTCGTCAACTACGCTGTTGAGTATCTTAAATCCGGTGAGCGACTCAGGTGCTGTAGTGATTGAATTGATGGAGCCCAGGGGCTCGGTTCCCGTCGTCATCTTCTCTGAAACAGCCAGTAGTATATTCCTTACCTCGGCCATTGCTATCTGAGGGTCCTTGTAGGTGTCCTGCAGCTCGCTCCTGCCGAAATAATCAAAGAGTAACAATGCACCCGTCAGTATTGCCGCAGCAGCAGCGGTACCCAGGGCATATCTGAGCATTCGGCTCCGGCGGGGTATCTCAGCCGACTGGCAGGTAATTTCTTCGAGTTTTTCATAAAAACCCTCTGAAGGTTCCGGAATCTCCGGGGTCATATCCGGTATGTAGCCATATGAGGTCCGGACAGCTGCGGAGAGAGAAAGGTCAGAGAGATATTCCCTGAGCTGAGCCTCCTCCTCTTCCGAAGTATTGCCTTCGAAGTATTTATTGAGCAGTTCCCTTATCCTTTCCTGTTCCATAGCTGTAAATCCTTTCCATCTCTTCCCTTATGCTTTTTCTTGCTCTTGAGAGCACCGTGCGGAGGGCATTAATGTTTGTCTGCATTATCTCTGCCGTCTCCTCATATGAATATCCCTCCATGTCTCTGAGGATGACCGCGCTTCTGTACGGCTCCTTCATCCGGGTGACTATCGTACCTATCATCATGACTGCCTCCCGGGTGTCGGAGTTGCTCGACAGGCCGGCGCCTGTTTCGGGCATCATGATTGCGTCACTTATCTCTTCCAGCCTGATGCGCCTCTTTCTTCTGAGCATATCGATGCAGCTGTTCCTGGTCACCGTTGTGCACCATGCTGCCGGGCTTGAGTAATGCTTCAGCTCATTTCTGCCTTCCCACAGTTTCATCATCACCTCCTGGACCATATCTTCAGCTTCCTCCCTTTTTCTCAGGTACCGGTAGGCGAGGGCATACAGCCTTCGCCCTTCCGGCAGGATTATTTTCCTGAATTCTTCGGGGCTCATTGGGTCCTGGTCTCTTGAACAAAGTTACCATTTCCCTGAACTCTCGAGCATTTCAAGTTGTGCAAGTCCATCTGCATTATTTTCGGAGAGGCGCTCAACGTCTTCACGGGTAAGATTGCCACAGATATGTATAACCGCTTCCTTTTCGCCGGAGGCCACCACCAGAATCTCTCTGATGGCGTCACCCCTGCCTTTAACCATAATGCGGAGATCGGTGTCGTGATCCTTCACCGTCACCAGCTCCTCGTATCCCCCTCGCCTGATCACACCCCTGATCTCCGTGAGAAATCCGGGTCTTTGAAGACCGGTCTCCTTCTCCCTGCTCACGATCCTGACCGATGTGATTTTCTGATCTGCCCCCTTCAGGTCGGCATCCTCATCTAAACTTCTAAGCAGCCCGAAAAGGTTGCCGTTGATGGTTACCGAGGTATAGCCATCCCTGTCCGAATAGCTGTCAAAGAAACTGTCGAGTGAACTGCGCTGACCGTAAAGAACAACCGCAAATGCGGCAATGAGTACTGTTAAAACCATTCTTTTCATGACTGTCCGTTTTAAAGGTTATTAAAGAGTTATTTATCCTATGACGTTCTCTCGGTAAAAACATTACAGATTTTTCAGGGTTTTTTAAAAGATGTTGATATCTGAGCGGACCAAAAAGGAATGAGGCATTGTAAATATGTTATTTTTACCCCGGTGGGAGTGAAATATCTGCATCGCTAATGAGATAATAATTAAAATATTAAATGAAATATAATATTTTACCAACTGGATGCATCTGAGGCAATTGCCATTCTGGGCAGGCAGGCGGTGAAGCTGCCTGAAGAGGTTTTGAAGCTGGCAGCTGCTTCTCCCAGGGCTCTGTTCTTCAACAATTCCGCGGAGATATTGAAGGAATCGACCGGGGGGAGGGAAGATCTTTTCTATGAGGTTAAGTATCCGATCCCCGGCAGGGGAGAGGTCACTGAGGTGACCCTCCACAGGGTTACCAACGGGTTATCAGCGAACTATACCGAGCCATACATGCGCCGCCGCGATCCGGATACGATGCTTATCGGAGACAACAGGCCAACTGACAAGAAGAGGTTCTCCGAACAATACGGGTATGAATTCAGCAGGCTGCGCAAGGAGACCCTTGACTGGCTCGCAGGTCAGGAGCTTGGCATTTTTCTCTGCTTTGCCGGAAACTACCCCGTTGGAGCCGGGGGGGTGGTTGTCACTCCGCTGAATGCCTCCTTCTTTGCTTTCGGGCTCTCCCTGTTGCAGAAGATTGTGGCTGCAGATGACCTGCCGGCCGGCTTTTCGGTGGAGTCTGTCGTTTATGTTGCTCCGCCGTTCCGTCACACTCATCTCGGCGGGCGCCAGGTGGTTGTTCACAACCGGCTTGAGGGGCTGCATGAGATGTTCGCCTACAACCTCTACCCCGGCCCCAGCGCCAAGAAGGGCTTTTACAGCGTGCTCCTGACCAAGGGCGAGGCGGAGGGGTGGCTCACAACACACTGTTCCACGGTACAGGTTGTCAGTCCGTATGACAATATCACAACCTTCATGCATGAGGGCGCCAGCGGCGGAGGGAAGAGCGAGATGATTCAGAACCTTGTACGGGAACCGAACGGGCAGATACTCATCGGGCAAAACATTATCACAGGAGAGCGGAGGGTGATATCCATCCCGCTCTTCTGTTCATTTTTCCCTGCCACCGACGATATGGCCCTGTGCCACCCCTCGTATCAGCAGACCAACGGCAAACTTACGGTGGCCGATGCTGAGAATGCCTGGTTCATACGTGTCGACGGTGTTACCGGTTACGGTGATGATCCCTTCCTCGAAAAGATTACTATCAATCCCGGCGAGCCGCTGCTTTTCCTGAACATAGACACCAGGCCAGACGGTACGGCACTAATCTGGAATCATGCTGAGGACAGCCCGGGTAAACGGTGTCCCAATCCCCGCGTGGTGCTCCCGAGAAGGATTGTGCCCGGCATCATCAACACGCCGGTAACTGTTGACGTCCGCAACTTCGGGGTCACGATGCCGCCCTGCACCGCAGAGAAACCTTCATATGGTATTGCCGGACTGTTTCATATCCTGCCGCCGGCGCTGGCGTGGCTCTGGCGTCTTGTCAGTCCGCGCGGTTATGCCAACCCTAGCATCACCGGGGGTGGCGATATGGAGAGCGAGGGAGCAGGTTCATACTGGCCTTTTGCCACGGGAAAGAGAGTACGGCATGCCAACCTGCTGCTTGAACAGATAGTAAACACACCGAGGGTCAGGTACACGCTCACGCCCAACCAGCACATAGGAGCATGGAAGGTGGGGTTCAGACCGCAGCTGTTAATGAGGGAATACCTTACCCGGCGCGGCAACGCCAAACTGAGGCATGACCAGCTGAGGCCTGCACGCTGTCCGCTGCTGGGTTATGAACTCAACTATCTGACAATTGAGGGTTCGCCCATCCCGACCCGTTTCCTGAAGGTATACCGTCAGGCCGAGGTGGGCGAAGGAGGCTATGATGCCGGGGCAGCAATACTGCGCGACTTTTTCCGGAAGGAGCTCGTCACATTCCTTGAGCCTGATCTCCTTCCGCTGGGGCGCAAGATCATAAACGCCTGTCTTGACGACTGCCCGGTTGAGGAGTATGCAAAGATACTGCCGATGGAATATCAGTATTCCTTTGTAAGTATCAGTGATCTGGAAGAGGAGCGGAGAAGAGGAGTCAGTTCCTGAAATCAGCTACCTCATCAGGATAGG
>JBHEOU010000157.1:0-329 GCA_046260645.1 Bacteroidales bacterium
GTGGTCGGGTCAACCAGCACTTTCTGGAACCTGCGCTCCAGGGCACCGTCCTTTTCTATATGCTGACGGTACTCATCAAGAGTGGTTGCACCTATGCACTGAATCTCTCCGCGAGCCAGGGCAGGCTTGAGCATGTTGGCTGCATCAAGAGATCCGCTGGCGCCGCCGGCGCCCACGATGGTGTGTATCTCGTCAATAAACAGTATTATGTTTTCATTTTTAGCCAGTTCATTCAGGATCGCCTTCATCCTCTCCTCGAATTGTCCGCGGTACTTGGTGCCCGCCACAATTGAAGCAAGGTCAAGGGCTACCACCCTCTTGTTAAAGAG
>JBHEOU010000157.1:339-3975 GCA_046260645.1 Bacteroidales bacterium
CGGCTATAGCCGACTTACCGACGCCCGGCTCACCGATGAGGACGGGGTTGTTCTTCTTGCGGCGTGAAAGGATCTGTGCCAGTCGTTCAATCTCGCGTTCGCGGCCTACAACCGGGTCAAGCCGACCCTCCTCGGCAGCCTTGGTGAGGTCAATGCCGAAGTTATCAAGCACAGGGGTCTCTGATGAGCTTCTCTGCGCCTGCTGTCCGCTCTGAGGCTGTTTGCCCTGGCCGGGTCCGGAGAACATGCCCTCGTCGTCTTCATCACGTGGATAATCTGCCTGGGCGGCAGGATTGCCAGCCTCGACTGCCTTTTTGACAAGTGAATAGTCAATATCCAGTTCCGTCAGGAACCTCGTCACCAGGTTGCTTTCGTCGCGAAGTATTGCCATCAGAAGGTGTTCCGTATCTATAACCCTGGTTTTCAAAGCCTTGGCTTCGATATGAACAAGCCTGAGCACTCGTTCGGCGCTTTTGAGAAGGGGTAGGATCTCATTATCAGCCATAGCTACGGGTTTGTCCGCCTTGATGCTTTTTTCTATCGACCCCTTAAGCATGAGCAGGTCGACCCCGTTGTTCAGCAGAATATCCACCGCTACGCCTTCGCCCTCGCGCAAGATGCCGAGAAAGAGGTGTTCAGGGCTTATATGGCTGTTGCCTAGCCTGATCGCCTCCTCCTTGCTGTAGCCGAGGATATCGTTAACTCTCTGTGAGAAATGTGCGTCCATCATATTTTATTTTTGGGCTTCATGCAATTGTGTCATAAAGACTGACACAAATACATAAAACGCCAGTTTTCAAAGATAATTTTAATGTATTTATAACTAGGCAATAATTGTGCCCAATTTTTAACACCCAATGTTAACAAATAGACGGCAGAAAAGGTTATAAAATGAGAGGTTTTGATTAATTTCGGGCATCAATTTCAACAAAAATACTCATAAACCTAATATATTAAATATCAGTCTGATATGTCAGATCAATCAAAAATCATAAAAGTAAATATCGAGGAGGAGATGAAGTCGGCCTACATCGATTATTCGATGTCGGTCATCATCAGCCGGGCCCTGCCCGACGTGCGCGACGGTTTCAAGCCGGTCCACAGGAGGGTTCTCTTCGGTATGTCGGAGCTTGGGGTGCTCTCCAACAGGTCTTATAAGAAATCTGCAAGAATAGTGGGGGAGGTGCTTGGTAAATATCATCCTCATGGTGATACATCTGTCTATGATGCCATGGTTCGCATGGCCCAGGAGTGGTCATTGCGCTACCCTCTGGTTGACGGACAGGGTAACTTCGGATCGATAGACGGTGACAGTCCCGCAGCAATGAGGTACACAGAAGCAAGGTTGAAAAGGATTGCTGAAGAGACACTTTCCGATATTGAGAAGGGTACGGTTGATTTCCAGGCTAATTTTGACGACACATTGCAGGAGCCAACGGTGCTTCCCACAAGGATACCTAACCTGCTGGTAAACGGAGCCTCGGGCATAGCCGTAGGGATGGCCACGAACATGCCGCCTCATAACCTTACTGAATCGGTTAATGCCATCATAGCAACCATCGATAACCCGGAGATAACCGTTGAAGAACTGATGCAACATATCAAGGGTCCCGACTTCCCCACCGGAGGTATCATATATGGTGAGCAGGGGATAAGGGAAGCATTTGAGACTGGCAGGGGGCGAATTGTGGTAAGAGCCAGGACAGAGGTGGAGATCACCCATTCAGGCAGGGAATGCATCGTAGTGAACGAGATTCCCTATATGGTGAACAAGGCGGAGATGATTAAGCGGATCGCCGATCTGATCAATGAGAAGAAGCTTGAAGGTATATCATATATTAATGACGAGTCTGACAGAAACGGTATGAGGGTGGTAATTATCCTTAAGAAGGAGATGCCTGCCAACATCATTCTGAACCATCTGTACAAACACTCCCAGCTTCAGACTTCATTCAATGTCAATAATATAGCACTTGTCAGAGGTCGACCGAAGACGCTTGCTCTGAAGGAGATAATTGACAATTTCATCAAGCACAGGCATGATATTATTCTTCGCAGAGCGAGGTTTGACCTCGATCAGGCCCAGAAGAGAGCGCATATACTTGAGGGGCTTATCATTGCAAGTGACAATATTGATGAGGTAATAGCCATTATCAGGTCTTCTCAGAATGCCGACATTGCCAGGGAGAGGCTGATGGAGCGTTTCAGCCTGTCAGAACTGCAGGCAAGGGCCATCGTGGAGATGCGCCTGAGGCAGCTCACGGGTCTTGAGCAGGATAAGCTGAGGGCTGAATATGAGGAGGTTCAGAAACTGATCGAATACCTTAACGGAGTGCTGTCAGATGAGGCTCTCCAGATGCAGATAATAAAAGATGAACTGATTGAGGTAAGGGATAAGTTCGGCGACAAACGCCGCACGGAGATAATACCCGCAGCAGGTGAGTTCAATCCTGAAGACTTCTACGCCAATGATGAGATGGTGATAACCATTTCTCACATGGGTTACATCAAGCGTACCCCGCTGACCGAATTCCGCCGTCAGAACAGGGGAGGGACAGGATTCAAGGGCAGCAACACGCGCGATGCGGATTTCATAGTACATCTCTATGTTGCCACAATGCACAACACCATGCTCTTCTTCACCAGGAACGGCAAGTGCTACTGGCAGAAGGTTTATGAACTGCCGGAGGGTACCCGGACGAGCAAGGGAAGAGCTATTCAGAACCTGATCAACATAGAGCCGAATGACAGCGTCATGGCTTTCATAAATGTCAAGACCCTTGACGATGAGGAATATATAAACAATAACTTCATAGTTCTCTGTACCCGCAAGGGGATCATCAAGAAGACCTCCCTCGAAGCCTATTCACGGCCCAGGGCTAATGGCGTCAATGCCATCACCGTAAGAGAGGGAGATGAGCTGCTTGAAGCCCGGATGACCAACGGTCAGCATGAGATCATGCTGGCAGTGAGATCAGGACGCGCCGTCAGGTTCAAGGAGTCCACCGTCAGACCGATGGGCCGCACCGCCTCAGGCGTAAGGGGCATAACACTTACCGGCAGCGACGACATGGTGATAGGCATGATAACCGTTCTCCATGAGTCGGAGGATGTTCTGGTTGTTTCCGAAAACGGTTACGGGAAGAGATCAGCCATTGCCGATTACCGTATTACCAACAGGGGCGGAAAAGGAGTGAAGACCATCAACGTGACCGATAAAACCGGAAAACTCATTGCGCTGAAGGATGTCACTGACCAGAATGATCTCATGATAATTACCCAGGCAGGTAATATTTTGAGGATCCCCGTGAGCAGCCTGAGGGTGATGGGAAGAGCCACACAGGGGGTCAGACTGATAAATATCAAAGAAAGTGATTCAATTGCGTCGGTAGCCTATGTAGATGTAAGTGAGGAAGATAGTGTTGGCGAAACGGAAAATACGGAGCCAACGGAGGAAGCTGCTGAGTAATTTGGCAAAATATTTGAAGATTAGATTCTAAAGTTTTAATTTTGAAACATTATTTATAAGCAAATTATCCAGACATGAAGAAGATCACATTATTATTACTGGCTGTAATTTTCTCGGCTGCTGCGATGGCACAGAAGGGAAAAGTTAACGCTGCAGAAACATTCATC
>JBHEOU010000157.1:4017-4344 GCA_046260645.1 Bacteroidales bacterium
TTGTCCATCCCAAGTCAATGGGTCTTGCCAAAACCTATTATGTTAAAGGCAAACTTGCCCAGCTTGCATTTGATTCAGGTGACCCGAAATACATGGATCTCTATCCTGATATGCTGATGGAAGCCTATAACAATTTTGAAAAGGCCATTCAGCTTGATCCCAATCTCAAGAACACCATCATCAGGGACAACGCCTATGCCTTGCTTGGCAATTCGTTTCTCAATGATGCCATCAATAAGTTTAACGAGCAGGATTTCAAAGGAGCCATGAAGTCGTTTGAAAGAAACGTTATGATCTCCGCCAACGAAATGTATGTCGGTGTTGTTG
>JBHEOU010000158.1:0-2191 GCA_046260645.1 Bacteroidales bacterium
GTTCAGGGTTACCCGCGGTGAGGTTATTGCATGGTCAGGCAACACCGGTGGCTCATCAGGCCCGCACCTGCACTTTGAAATACGCGATTCCTCAACCGAGGATCCTGTCAATCCCCTGCTTTTCGGTCTGGATGTCACAGACAAGATCAGGCCTGTGATTGACAAGGTGATCCTCTACCCTCTCTCACGGAGCTCGTCAGTGAACGGTGGCAGAAGCAGCAGGACTCTCAGGCCCGTGCCCTTAAACGGATCGTACGGGGTTGCTCCGGGAGAGATGCCTGTCATCAGCGGTGAGACCGGCATCGGTATCAAATGCTGGGACAGGCTTGACAACAGTACCAACAGATGCGGTGTCTATTCAATCGAGATGCAGGTTGACGGAATGAAGGTATATGGATTCACAGCTGACCGTTTTGCATTCAGTGAGTCGCGGTACATAAACAGTCATATCGACTATGCAGCAAAGGTGAACGGCAATGAATACATACACAAGCTCTATATTCAGCCGGGGAACAGGCTCTCGATGTATGACGGACACGTCAGGCGCGGCGTTCTCAAGTTCACAGACGACGGTGAGCATGATATCACGATCACCGTGACCGATACCAATGGCAACAAGTCATGGGTGTCTTTCAGGGTCAGATCGCAGTCTCAGCCTCCCCTGCCGCCTGCAGAGATAAGCTGCAGCAAGATCCTGCCCTACGGAAAGGCCTCCGATTTTACCGCTGACGGTATCAGGATACACTTTCCTTCCGGAACTTTTTATGATACGCTGTTCTTCGATTATAATACCAGGAACCATACCCGCACATACCTTTCACCCGTTCATTCAGTGCATAAAGAGACCGTTGCGGTACACGGGAGATTCAGGCTCTCGATAAGGCCAGACACGGTTATTGCCGGCATGGAAAACAAGATGTGTCTCGCCACGGTGAGCAGCAAAGGTGTTGTTTCATACGCCGGAGGTGAATATAAATATGGGTTTGTGAGCAACGATGTCAACAGGCTGGGTAACTATACCGTTACCATTGATACGGTTCCCCCGGTAATAAGGCCCTCTTTCAGCGCGGGAGCCAACCTCACCGGCCGGCAGTCTTTTTCGGTAACCATTACGGATGATTTCTCCGGCATCAAAAGTTATGAGACCCTGATTGACGGTGAATGGGCGCTGGCAGAATATGATGCCAAAAACAACCTGCTGATTTACAGGCCTGCGAAACCCTACATGAAAGAAAACACCCTTCACCGGATGGAACTCACAGTTACTGATAACCGTGGAAACAGATCCGTGCTGAAGAGTGAATTCAAATGGTAAACCGAGGTCTTAAAAAAGCTTTTCAGGATATACTCCTGCGTCAACCATCTTCCTGATGCTTTCAACCACAAAGGGCTTGTCCTCCCTGTAGGTTACTCCAAACCAGAGACTGTTGCTTTTCAGTATTTGAATGGTGATCTCTCCCTTCTTGACGAACTTGTCAAGTGATGTGGGAATGTCGAGCTCAGCCTTCGGGTCGGTAATCTTTTCGGTCAGGAAATTACTGAACTCAATGTTCAGGTATTTGTAAACAGATGGCTTGAAGCCGAAGAGGTTCATCGAGACGATCTCATCACCTGTAAACTGGTTGATTTTTCCTTCTGCATCAGGAGCAAAGACTCCGTCAGGACGCTTCTCTATGCCACGGGTCTCAACCATATGTTGCAGGAAACCGTCGTCACTTACCTTGCAGATGCCCCGGTTGACATGACCGTGATCAGAGAGGGTATTCCCCAGCCTGTATCCGACTATGCAGAAATTGGCGTCATCCTTATCCTTTGTAAGGAAGTCATATAGAACATTGAAAGAATCCACCCCGTAATAATCATCAGCATTGATAACGCCGAACGGTTCATGTATCCTGGGTTCGGTCACCAGAATGGCGTGGCTGGTCCCCCAGGGCTTCTGGCGCCCCTCGGGCACCTTAAATCCTTCCGGCAGGTTACCGAGCTCCTGGAAGACATAATCGATCTCAATGACATCCTTAAGTCTTTTGACAAACGTCTCCTTAAACTGCTCCTCGATATCACGTCTTATAACAAAAACCACCTTTCCAAAGCCGGCTCTCTTTGCGTCATAAATTGAATAGTCAATGATTGTTTCGCCCGAGGGTCCGACCTGGTCAAGCTGCTTGTTGCCACCGTATCTGCTGCCCAT
>JBHEOU010000158.1:2201-4241 GCA_046260645.1 Bacteroidales bacterium
TGACTCCGTTGAGTCTGCCACAATTGCCGAAGCTGCCGGAGCCGGAAGGATAGAACTCTGCTCTGCCCTGTCCGAAGGAGGAGTAACTCCAAGCGCCGGGCTGATTGACTCTGTAAGACAAAATACCGGCATCAAGGTACATGTCCTGATCAGGCCAAGAGGCGGTGATTTTCTTTACAGCGACAATGATTTCAGCGTGATGCGGCGTGACATTGACATGGCAGGTGAATATGGCGCTGACGGAATAGTTACGGGGATATTGAACAGGGATGGCACGGTGGACATGGAGCGCACCGCCCTGCTGACCGAATATGCCTCTCCGATGAGCGTCACCTTTCACCGGGCCTTTGACCTCTGCCGCGACCCGAAAAAAGCTCTTGAGGATATTATCTCAGCCGGAGCGCAACTGATTCTCACATCCGGACAGGCACGCACTGCTATAGAGGGGGCCGGACTTATCCGGACCCTGGTGAAAGAGGCAGGCAACAGGATCAGAATTATGCCCGGAGGAGGCATTGATGAATATAACATCGCCCTGCTGGCCGGAACTACGGGCGCAAAGGAATATCACCTCTCAGGCCGGCGGCAGAAGGAGAGCCTGATGACATTCCGGAGAAAGGGAATATACATGGGCGACCCGCGCCTGCAGTCGGAGTATACAATCAAAAGCGCCGATCATGAACGCATCCGGTCAATAATTATGATTCTCAGGGATAGTGTATTTTAATTAAAGATGTTATTTTTGGAACCTGTTCTGTTGATAAAGAGATAATCCGGAACATAACAATTATTTATTATTCAGAAACTTAAAATAATCAGATAAGTATGAAAAGGATCACAGCACTGATGCTGACCCTGCTGCTCTCACTCTTTCTTGTTTCAGAGAAAAGCATGGCCTGCACGAATTTCCTCGTAACAAAGGGAGCCAGTAAGGACGGCTCTACAATGATCACATATTCGGCCGACTCGCACGTCCTCTACGGCGAGCTGTATTACTGGCCGGCAATGAAGTACAAACCCGGAACCATGGTGGATGTATATGAATGGGATACGGGTAAATTCCTTGGTTCGATAGAACAGGCTCCCGTCACCTATTCAGTGGTGGGCAACATCAACCAGTACCAGGTTGCTATTGGTGAGACCACCTACGGCGGCCGTAGCGAGCTCCATAACCCCGACGGGATTATAGATTACGGCAGCCTTATCTATATTGCCCTCCAACGCTCGAAGAACGCCCGTGAGGCATTGTACAACATGGTGATGCTTACCGAGAAATACGGCTACTGCAGCTCCGGGGAATCATTCTCGATATCTGACCCCAATGAAGTATGGATTATGGACCTTATTGGCAAGGGTCCCGGCAAGAAGGGCCTGGCATTCGTCGCCCGCAGAATTCCTGACGGTTACATCTCAGGCCATGCCAACCAGGCAAGGATAACTGCCTTCCCGCTCGCCAACGGCACTACGTCTATAACCTCAGCCGAAATTGACAAGGTTTATACTCCAGATGTTGAGACCGTCTATTCCGCCGACGTGGTGGATGTCGCACGCGGCTTCGGCTGGTATGACGGTACCGACGCTGATTTCAGCTTCAGTGATGTATATGCACCTGTCGACTTCAGCTCCGCGCGCTTCTGCGAGGCTCGCGTCTGGTCAGGATTCAACAAGGTCAACAGCACCATGGGAGAGTACCTGAACTATGCCATGGGCTATGACCTGCATAACAGGATGCCCCTCTGGATCAAGCCTGACAAGAAACTCAGCGTGGAGGATGTCATGGGCCTGATGAGAGACTATTACCAGAACACACCCATGGACATGACAAAGGACGTTGGTGCGGGACCGTACCTCAACACAGTCAGATGGAGGCCCATGAGCTGGAACGTTGACGGCCAGACATACCTGCACGAGAGAGCCATAGCAACCCAGCAGACCGGCTTCTCTTTTGTCACTCAGTCACGCAGCTGGCTTCCCGACCCGGTGGGCGGAATAATCTGGTTTGGCGTTGATGACACCTACTACACCGTCTATACCCCGATG
>JBHEOU010000159.1:0-4215 GCA_046260645.1 Bacteroidales bacterium
AGCTTGTCCATTATGCCTGAGATCCTCTCCGATCCGAAGAGGCGCATGAGATCATCTTCCAGTGAAACGAAAAACTGTGACGAGCCGGGGTCACCCTGACGGCCTGCTCGTCCGCGCAGCTGCCTGTCTACACGGCGCGATTCATGTCTTTCTGTACCTATAATGGCAAGACCGCCTGCCTTTTTCACCTCAGGGGTGAGTTTGATGTCGGTTCCACGGCCTGCCATGTTTGTTGCAATGGTCACGGTTCCTGTCTTTCCGGCCTCAAGCACTATATCAGCTTCACGCTGGTGAAGCTTGGCATTGAGCACGTTATGCTTCAGTCCCTTCATCTTGAGCATGCGGCTCAGCAGCTCGGAAATCTCAACGGATGTGGTGCCGACAAGCACCGGTCTTCCGGCTTTGTTCAGGCTGACGATCTCGTCAATAACGGCGTTGTACTTCTCTCGCTTGGTCTTGTAGACAAGGTCTTCATGGTCGTTCCTGATAACTTTTACGTTTGTGGGGATCACAACCACGTCAAGCTTATAGATGTTCCAGAACTCACCGGCCTCTGTTACGGCGGTACCCGTCATGCCTGCCAGCTTGTGATACATCCTGAAGTAGTTCTGCAGGGTGATGGTTGCATATGTCTGCGTTGAGGCCTCAACCTTAACGTTCTCCTTGGCTTCGATGGCCTGGTGGAGGCCGTCAGAATAGCGTCGTCCCTCAAGGATACGACCGGTCTGCTCATCGACGATCTTGACCTTGTTATCCATAACCACATACTCCACATCATTCTCAAAGAGAGTGTAAGCCTTAAGCAGCTGTGTCATGGTATGCACGCGTTCCGACTTAACCGCAAAATCCTGCAGGAGCTCATCCTTTGCCCTCATCATCTCCGTCTCATCTTTGACTGTCTTTTCAATGTCAGCGATCATGCTTCCCACGTCGGGCAGGACAAAGAAGCTGGAGTCATCCACGGAGCTGGATATCAGGTCATGGCCCTTCTCTGAGAGCTCAATTGAGTGCGCCTTCTCATCAATGACGAAATAGAGCTCCTCGGTGACCTTAGGCATCTCCTTGGAGTTATTCTGCATGTAGAAATTCTCCGTCTTCAGCAGCAGAGTCCTTACACCCTCCTCGCTGAGGTATTTGATGAGGGCGCTGTTTTTGGGCAGTCCCTTGTAGGCTCTGAGCAGCAGCAGGCCCCCCTTCTCGTTGTCTCCCTCATTGATGAGTTTCTTGGAGTCGGCCAGCAGCTGTGTCACAAGCTTCCGCTGGGCGCTGACAAGCTTTTCAACCTTGAATTTATATTCGTCGAACTGCAGTGTATCGCTTTTAGCTGTCGGGCCTGAGATGATGAGCGGGGTCCTGGCGTCATCGATGAGCACGGAGTCCACCTCGTCGACGATGGCATAATGGTGTTTTCTCTGGACAAGATCCTCGGGGTTGATGGCCATATTGTCACGGAGGTAGTCAAAACCGAATTCATTGTTGGTGCCGAAGGTGATATCTGAGTTATAGGCTTTGCGGCGGGCATTAGAGTTTGGTTCGTGCTTGTCAATGCAGTCTACCGTGAGGCCGTGGAACTCATAGAGCGGTCCCATCCACTCCGAGTCGCGTTTTGAGAGGTAGTCGTTTACGGTGACAATATGTACGCCTCGTCCTGCCAGGGCATTGAGGAATACCGGCAGTGTAGCCACGAGGGTCTTGCCCTCACCGGTAGCCATCTCTGATATCTTGCCTTTATGAAGTGCCACGCCGCCGATCAGCTGCACGTCGTAGTGCACCATATCCCATACTATCTCGTTCCCTCCCGCCATCCAGCTGTTCTTCCAGTATGCCTTTTCTCCCTCCACGGTTATAGAAGGTCTTGTAGCGGCGAGTTCGCGGTCCCAGTCGCGGGCGGTGACCTCAAGCACCTCGTTCTCCTTGAAGCGGCGTGCTGTCTCCTTCACAATGGCGAAAGCCAGCGGCAGAACCTCATCAAGCTTGCTCTCTATCTTTTCGAGTATCTGCTTGTCTATCTTGTCTATCTGGTTATACAGTTCCTCCTTGAGGTTGACGTCCTCCTCGTTCTCAGCCTTGATCCTGAGTTCCTGTATCTGTTTATCTTCCCCTGAGGTATGTTCAAGTATCTCCTTCTTCAGCGTGGCTGTCTGTTCGCGAAGAGCGTCATTTGAGATGGATGTGACGAGGGCACTCTCCTTCCCTATTCTTCCCACGAAAGGGTCGATCTCCTTCAGGTCACGTTCATCCTTGTTGCCCAGGAATACTCCAAGGACTTTGTTGACAATGCTCATTTACTGTCTTTTTATAAAAACAACCGCAAAATTAATATTTTTTCCGGCTGTTTGTACAGAAAAAGGCTGCTGTGGAGATCCACGACAGCCTTTGTTATTTTTCCGCGCCGTTTTGGCGAGCCGGTCAGTTGTTACTATTCGCCCCTCAGCCTCATGATGTCACGGTCAAGGAAATAGAGTCCGTGCTCACCTGCCAGTGCAAGCTTGTCAATTATCAGCTGCACGCTGCTCTCCTCTTCAACCTGCTCATTTACGAACCACTGTACCCAGTTGGTTGTAGCATAGTCATTTTCAGCGATGGCGGTTGCAAGCACCTCGTTGATGCTGGCTGAGATGAACTGCTCATGCTTGAGCACTTCCTTGAACATCTCGGCTGCTCCCTTAAATTTCACCGGAGGCTGCTTGAAGGCAGGGATAAGGGCAGCACCACCGCGTTCATTCACAAACCTGATGAACTTCAGCATATGCATTTTTTCTTCTTCTGACTGTGCATAGAGCCAGCCTGCAATGCCTGCCAGGCCTTTGTTCTCAGCCCATGAAGCCATTGCCAGATAGAGGTTTGAAGAGTAACCTTCTCTTTCGATCTGCCTGTTGCAGATCTCTTCAACTTTCTTTGTTAACATATTATGAATATTTAATGGTTCTTTTTTACTTCAATAACAATCCGGGGCGGATAATGTTTAGCCCAGCATCTCCTTAACTTTCTGCACCAGTTCAGAGGGAAGGAAGGGCTTTGAGAAGACATGTTCCGCTCCAAGCTTGCTGGCCATCAGGAGGTAGCTTCCCGGTCCGGCCTTGCCACCTCCGCTGATTGCTATCACGCGGGTGGAGGGCTTCATCTCCTTTATCTTCATGATCACCATCAGGCCATCCTCTTCAGGCATCAGCAGGTCAGTGATCACCAGGTCAACCACCGAGGGGCGGAATTTGGCAATAGCCTCTCTCCCGTCGGCGGCGGTTATGACTGTATATTTGCGCTTCTCGAGAGAATCGCGCAGCATCTCGCGCAGTTCAGCGTCATCCTCAACGATCATTACTCCTGCCATTTCTCCACTGTTTAGTTATTGCGAACCCCAAAGTTAGCCTTTTTCGGGATGGGAGCCAAACTCCACAGCCGGAATAAGGATGTCAATGATGGTACCCATGCCTCTCTCAGACCGGACTTTCAGGGTGCCGTTCATTTCAGTGACTATATCATTCACAACAGTGAGTCCCAGTCCTGTTCCGCCCTTACTTCTGTCGCCGGTAAAGTAGTGTTCAAAAATCCTTGAAGCGGTCTCCTGGTCCATGCCTTCTCCCGTGTCGGCAAAGGTAATGAGTGCATGGGTGCGGCTGTATCCTGTCTCTTCTGCCTCGCCTTTCTCCTGTGCCTCTCCTGCCGCTTCTGCCTCTTTTTTCCTGACCGAATCCAGCGTGACCGAATCCAGCCTAACCGTCAGGCTGCCCCCTTTGTTCTCCATTGCATGAAGCGCGTTCACCGCAATATTCAGGAAGACTCTGAACAGCTGTGAGGGGATGGCCTCAACCATAAGATCCGGACTCTTCATTTGCTGGCTGAGGTTTATGTTATCTTTTACTAAAGGCGTCAGAAAGTCAAGTGTGTCTGATATGATGTCACTCACCTTCACGTTGTGTTTCTCCTCTGATGAGGCGCGATCAAGGTCAAGCAGCCTGCCAGTCAGCTGCCTTGCCCTGTTAGCAGCCTCGATTATCCTTCGGACATCGCGATTGGCCGGGGAGGCATCGTCAAGGTTTTCAAGGGCCATCTCGCAGTAACCGTAGATGGTTGTCAGTATGGTGTTCAGATCATGGGCTATGCCGCCTGCCAGCCTGCGGGTGTGTCCGGCGCTACCGGAAATACCCGGGCTACTGGCGCTGCCGGAAATACCCGGGCTGCCGGCGCTGCCGGAAATACCGGAGCTACCGGACT